>JASLVT010000173.1 GCA_030741175.1 Porticoccaceae bacterium | reverse complement strand
ATTTTTGTTCAGGGGGCTGAGCTTGAGATACCTTATTCATTTGAAGATGGTCAAGTCACCAGTGCTGAACAAATGAATACTAACTTTCGTGAGATACAAAAGGTGGTTAATGATAATTATGCACAACTCAATAAAAGCCTTGGTGAAATAGAAAAGGTAGTTAATGATAGTCATGCTCAACCCAATAAAAGCTTTGACGAGGCTCGACCTGTGTTTTTAGGTTTTACACCGGCATCGGCGGAGCCATTACGAGGAGATGGTGGGATATTTCAACTTCAAAAAGCATGTCAGGTTTGGAAGCCAAATAGTAATATTTGCAGCGAATCAGAACTCCTCCGATCAAACTATAATAGCAATGCTGTTGATGAATTGAGGGATAGCAACACATGGGCATGGGTGGTAGTCGAAAAGGACTATACTGAATTTGCGGTAAGGCGTGGCCCCAAGAATGATGGCTATGTTGTAGATACGTCTGGCTCCGTCTCCTTTTGTAGGGTTAGCTCAGGGGGCAGTGTCTCTAATTTGGCTGTTGATGCTAAAGGGAAATTCGAAATGCGTGCTTGCAAGAAAAGTGCACGCGTGGCCTGTTGCGAGTAGTGAGAAGGTAGGTAACAAGCAAAATATCCTATTAGCAAATGAAATTTGCTCAACTAAAAAAATAATATGATTCAGCAATCGGGTGTTGGCAATATCTTTTATCAGAGATCTATAGTTAGAGGCCCATAGAGAGAGGTCTATCATATGAAGCCGATTAGGCAACCCCAGAAAGCAAAAAACCTCTGTAAAAACAGAGGTTTAATGGGTGCTAAATGGCGGACCGGACGGGACTCGAACCCGCGACCTCCGGCGTGACAGGCCGGCATTCTAACCAACTGAACTACCGGTCCGCGAAAGCACTTTCTCTTGGTGGGTGGTACAGGGATCGAACCTGTGACCCTCGCCTTGTAAGGGCGATGCTCTACCAGCTGAGCTAACCACCCCCCTGTGAGAGCGGTGCATTCTACCGAACTGAAGGTGACTGTCAAACATTTTCTGACGCTATATACATATCCGTTTCACGACCCTAAAATACCGCCCAAATTATGGGGTGTTTGACACGAAAATGCAGATTTACAAAGACTTTTCTATTGAAGCCGCTCACCGGTTGCCAAATGTACCAGAGGGGCACAAATGCGCTCGTCTGCATGGCCATTCTTTTCAGGTGCGGATTTCAGTTGAGGGCCCTGTTGGAGAGCAGTCCGGTTGGGTAATGGACTTCGGCGATATAAAGACCGCCTTTGCGCCTATTTATGCTCAGCTAGATCATCATTATCTCAATGATATTGAGGGCTTGGAAAACCCCACCAGTGAAAATTTGGCGGCGTGGATCTGGCAAAAATTAAAGCCGGCATTGCCGCAACTGTCCTCTGTGCGTATTAAAGAAACCTGCACCAGCGGATGTATCTATCGCGGTCAGTAGGGCTGATTTAATGATCGGATTTTGCCTCGTTCCCACAACAGTATCCCCAACATAAGAACTATAGGAACAAGGCAACCCATCAGTATCTGTTGCCAACTAAGCAAGTTAATTGCCCATCCCGCACTGAGTGCTGCCATTGCCTGCAGAGAAAAGACCGTAGAATCATTGATTGCCTGCGCTTTAAAACGGTCTTTGTCCCTATGAGTGTTGGGAAGAAGAGCGGTGCCAGCGACAAATATAAAGTTCCAACCAATGCCGAGCAACACTAGCTGCACCCAAAAGCCCCTCACGCTGGTATCTGCGAACCCGACAATAATAGTACCGCAATAGCACACCAGCCCAGCCAACATCATGCCGCGAATATTGAGATGCTTAAATAGTATGGGTGCAATAAAGGAGGGCACAAACATCGCGGCAATATGGCTCTGCAGAACCCATTTGGTATCGACCAATGAATGATCATGGAAATGATGCATGCTGATCGGTGTACCAGTCATTATAAAAGACATCACCACATAGGCTATGGCACCACTGGCGACTGCTAGGCATAGCGATGGATTGCTAAGCAGTGCTAGGGTGGACGTTTCCGCTGTTCGATCACTGTGGTCGGTTATTGCCGCTGGCCGATAAAGACCAAGTAAAAGTGCGGCAGATAAAATGCAGCTGGCGGCCAGAAAAAACGAGCCTTGATAGTCAATATTGGTTAGCTGCCTGCCGATAACAGCGAGCTCAGGGCCAACGAAAGCGGCAATAATACCACCCGCCATCACCATAGAGGCGGCTGTTGTACTATGTTCGAGCGCGACCGATTCCATAGCGGCAAATCTGGTTTGTAGTAGTGCGGCGTTGCTAAACCCCAATAGCAAGGCGCAGACGCAGAACAGGCTAAAGCTGTGTAATTGCAGGGCAAGGATGGCAAGACCGCAAGTGAGGGCAGATAAAAGCATAAAAGCAAGTAGCCCATTTTTGCGCCCCAAGCGGCGCATGCAGTGGGTAACAGGGATTACTGCCAAGGCCGTGCCGGTAATCATTAGCGCGATGGGCGCAGTTGCCCATTCTGCAGTCGGTGCCAGATCAGAGCCGGCTAGACTGCCGGCTAGCAGCATTAGGGTAATTAGCGAGCCAGCTAGGGCACTGCTGATACTGAGGACCCAAACATTGCTAAACCCCGCCGCTGACAAAATAATCATATCTGGTTTCCAAATAGAGAGCGGCCAACACTACATTTTTGGCGCTAAGGCGAGGAGTCTAGCCTACTTTGCAACTTTGTCTAACTGAATATTGATAGCTTGCTTTGTGCCGCATCGTTCGTTGACTGCTGTATAATCGCCGCACCGCGCAAAGCGGAGATGGTTTATTTTCAGCAAGAGAGTCACGTATGGTAGAGATTGGTACATTTAATCGACTTCAGGTGGTCAAGCGGGTTGACTTCGGTGTGTATGTCGATGGTGAAGAGTACGATACCATTTTACTACCCAAGCGCTACGTACCCGAAAACTGTGATATTGGTGACTGGATCGACGTATTCCTCTATTTTGACTCCGAGGATCTGCTGATTGCCACTACACAAAAACCCAAGGCCCAAGTGGGCGATTGTGCATTTCTAAAAGTTGTGGATATTAATCATGCCGGTGCTTTTGTGGATTGGGGGCTACCGAAGGACCTATTGGTACCCTACAACGAACAGCAAAAGCCCATGGAAGTCGGTTATTCCTATGTAGTTCATGTGTTTTATGATCAGAATTCGGACCGTATTGCCGCGTCCACCAAGCTGAGCCATTATCTCGATGAAGAACCCGTTTGGCTAAAACCAAAGCAAGCGGTTAATCTACTGATTGCGGGGCGCACCGAGCTCGGCTACAAGGCTGTGATAGACAATAAGTACCTTGGGCTGATCTTCCGTTCTGATGCGTTTAGGTCGCTTAAAATCGGTGAGCGTCTGCCGGGCTTCGTAAAGACCATCAGGCGTGATGGTAAAGTGGATCTCCTGATTTCCCAGGCTAGTTTGCAGGGGGACCATGATCTTGGAGAGCAGATTATCCAACATTTGCGCGATAATGATGGTCAGTCGAGCCTGTCTGATAAAAGTCCACCTGATGATATTTATCGCTTATTTAAGGTATCAAAGAAAAAGTACAAGCAGGCGTTGGGAACCTTATATAAGAGTAAACGTATTGTTATAGAACCCGGCAAAATCACCTTGCTTGACTAATAGAGTCCTTTGTTTGGGCTCTGAGATTGTGCTGAATTTACCCAATCTGGGTTTCTGCCCTTAATTTACGCTGTTCTTTGTGCTACCCTCAAAGCGTTGTAAGTGCCTGCCAATTAGCTGATTGAGCAGTCTGAGTTAATAATA
>JASLVT010000172.1 GCA_030741175.1 Porticoccaceae bacterium | reverse complement strand
CCGCATCATGAAGATCGAAATTTAGAAAGTTACGCGCATAGGTGACCCATGATGCCAACACATGCTCGACTTCATGCCGAACCGTGAGTGGGTGGCTGAACTTACACCGCCAACGTTGTAGAGCATAACCATCATTAATTTCAACACTGGGCACACCCATATCACCGACAAGTTTTTCAAAAATTGGGATTTTCGACTGGATATTACGCAGGGTCGAACAATTCATGCTGATATAGCCCAGAACAGAATAAGATGCTGCTTCAGTAAACTGAGATGCATGAAGGCCAAAACAGGGATCACCGCTACGCTCAATCAGACAGAGTAGAAACTCCTCCATAGCCTCAATAGAGATATGGTTATTGTTATCTGTCAACACCAACGGATCAACACCTACTTTTTCAAGCAAAGGTAGGTGATCTATATCATAAGCCTGTGCCGCTTTAATATAGGGGTTAATCGCCGGCACTGAAGCTATGTTAATAGATTCAACCATAACATTATTAATCCTGGCCTGGCTGGCCGAAATGGTGACCTTACTGTCGCTGCGCGACAGTGACCAAGTCCCATGTTGCGTTATTATGTTGGTTGTTGGCCACAACAACTGCCCTTCAAAACCTTGTTTCGTTCAAGTTTAGGGGTACTGAATCTATTTTTCTAGACCTGTACAGTGGCTTTCTTAAAATTATAGGTATTTGATTAAGGTGAATACTATGCGGCTCTGGAATGGCTGGGGAAATGAAAATAGCGAACTCCGTATGGAACTGAGTAGTGGTCTGAAAATGCTGCTCAATGCGCTTGTCGGCCCGGGAGTTTCTCTGCCACAAGCTAGTCTAGAGGAAGTTATGGCAAAGGTGCCAGCCTCACGCCTCGCCGCCCACCCTCTGATTACTCAAGATCCCGAGACAAGAGTGAGACATGCTAGGGGTCAAAGTCTGCCCGACTGGCTAGCCATGCACAGTGGTGATGTGGACAGCTTTCCCGACGGTGTTGCTCAACCCGAAACAAGCCAGCAGGTACGTGAGCTTCTAGAGTATGCTGCCGCGCATAATATTGAGGTGATCCCCTATGGCGGTGGCACCTCAGTTGTTGGTCATATTAATCCAAATAGTAGCGATCGCCCGATACTGACTATCAGTATGGCAAAAATGAACAAGCTACTTCGATTTGATCCGGTCAGTCAGTTAGCCACTTTCGGCGCCGGCACCCCCGGTCCAGAAATTGAAGCTCAGCTACAAGCAGAGGGTTACACATTGGGTCATTTCCCACAATCTTGGGAACTATCAACGGTCGGAGGCTGGGTTGCCAGTCGATCAAGTGGCCAACAGTCATTGCATTATGGCCGTATCGAGGCTCTGTTTGCTGGTGGCAAAATGGAAACGCTACAGGGCACTATGGAGATTCCGACGATTCCCGCCTCTTCAGCAGGTCCGGATATACGCGAGATGGTACTTGGCTCTGAAGGCCGGCTCGGCATTATTACTGAGGTTACCGTACGCGTGACACCACTACCCGAGATGGAACAGTTTCAAGTAGTTTTCTTCCCCGACTGGGAGACCGGCCTAACTGCCGCCCGTGGTCTAGTACAACAGCGAATAGCACTATCCATGGTGCGCCTGAGCAACCCCTTGGAGACTACAAGCTTGCTCTATATGGGTGCTGGTGCCCAGACTGATGCGGTGGTCGCTCTTGAAGCTGCTTTGGCAGAAAAAGGCATTGGTTCCGGCAAAGTGATGATGACCTTTGGCGTTACCGGCACTAGCAAACATTGCGCCTACAATAAAGATTGCGCCATTGATCTCTGCGATTCCCATGGCGGTGTCGCAGATCAATCTGGACTTGGTGATAACTGGGCTCATGGCCGTTTTCGCGCACCCTATATTCGCGATCCCCTAGGCGCCGCAGGCTATGCTGTCGATACCATGGAAACTGCTGTTGATTGGTCAGCGGTATCCGATTCAGTCGAGCGTATAGAGCAAGCAATTCGCAATGGCCTTGCCGATGAGGATGAGCAGGTGCATGCCTATACTCATCTGAGTCATGTGTATGGTCAGGGTTCCAGTATTTACACCACCTATGTCTATCGAATGGGCGAGAGTTACCAGCAAGCACTGCAACGCTGGCATAAACTCAAGGCAGCAGGTGCCGAGCAGATTGTGGCCAGCGGCGGCACTATTAGCCACCAGCACGGCGTGGGTGCGGATCACCGCGATTATCTACAGGTGGAAAAAGGAGAGTTGGGCATTGCTGCGATCAATAGTCTCTGCCAGCTGTTTGATCCAAAAGGCCAATTAAATCCGGGCAAGCTATTGCCACAGGATAAATAGAAACACATCAGTTATAGCATCAACGAATAGAGATAAAGACTGCTTTATTATGAATCAAAATGCTTCTCGCCAGCTATTACTCGATGATATTGCCTCAGGTCAATCTGTGGAATGGGATATTATCATTGTCGGGGGCGGTATCACCGGCGCTGGCGTACTGCGCGAGTCGGTGCGCCGCGGCTATAGAGCACTATTGGTCGAGCAAGAGGATTTTTCCTGGGGAACCTCAAGTCGCTCATCAAAAATGGTGCATGGCGGTCTGCGCTATCTGGCTGCAGGTGACTTAACGCTTACCAAGCACTCATTACAAGAACGCGAACGATTGCTTGAGGAGGCGCCAGGGTTAGTAGATCGCATTGCCTTTTATTTTACCTTGGGCAAAGGCAATTTCCCCGGTCGACTGGCCATGACAGTGATTTTGACAATCTATGATTTCCTAGCCCGTATTCGCGATCATCGCTACTGTAACAATGCCCTGTTAAAGCAACGTTTTCCCGATGTCGATACCAGTAATCTAAAAGGTGCTTGCTACTACACAGATGCGATGGTCGATGACTCGAGACTGGTGCTCCGTGTGCTACAGGAGAGCATTGCTAATGGCGGTCAGGCGCTTAACTATTGCAAGGTAAGCGAATTACTTACCCATAACAATAAGGTCAGTGGCGCACTGTTGCAGGACAGGGAGAGCGGTAGCGAATTTCAAATCAGAGCGCCTGTGGTGATTAATGCCACCGGTGCCTGGGCCGATACTCTTCGCAACCAACTCAACCCAGAGAAGCGTGTACGACCGCTGCGTGGTAGTCATTTGATTATTGCCAAACAGTTCTGTCCTGTCACTGATGTTCTCACCTCATTGCATCCTGAGGATAAACGTGGCGTCTATATCTATCCTTGGGAGGGAACAACTGTTATTGGCACCACCGACCTCGACCATGACGAAGACTTGGATATTGAGGCCAGTATTTCTGAGCAAGAAACGCAGTATCTGCTAGATGGTTTTAATGCCATGTTCCCCAACCTCGCCCTATCTCGCGCCGATATTATCTCGACTTGGGCTGGAGTGCGGCCGGTGATAGGCTCAGACAATGCTAAAGATCCCTCAAAGGAACGCCGTGATCATGCCACATGGTCGGATAATGGGCTGATTACCGTTAGTGGTGGCAAGCTCACTACCTTTAGATTAATTGCCCTTGATGCTCTCAATGCTGCTAGCCAATCCCTACCACCCGCGGCGACATTCAGCGATGACAGGGTGTTTGCGCCACCGACTATCAGTGCTGAAGCCTTGGTACCGGATAATGCGCCCTGGGCTCAGCGTTTATTGGGTCGCTACGGTGATGCCGCAAAAATCGTACTCAGCTTAGCCAAGGCTGATGAGCACACCTGTATTGGTGATACAGAATTTTGTTTAGCGGAATGTCGTTGGGCTGCCCGCTATGAAATGGTCCAGCATTTGGATGATCTACTATTGCGGCGCACACGATTAGGGATGTGTTTGGCCAATGGCGGCGGCGA
>JASLVT010000171.1 GCA_030741175.1 Porticoccaceae bacterium | reverse complement strand
TCTGTCTTGGTTCTTGGCGTAGATAATTTCCCAGCGATTCTCGATGTATTAAACACCTTCAGTGCCAAGATTGATCTCAGTGCCTTTGAGTTCTTCACGCAGTCGGCGCTAGATAAGGTGAGCGCTCAGATGGGTCATCCCATCCCCTTTGCTACGCGGACGCCCTTTTATGCCTTACTAGAGTTTGAATCCAGTAACGATGCGGTTATGGATCAGGCCATGGCTCTATTTGAACTCACCGTCGAGAGGGGTTGGGTCCACGATGGTGTGGTTAGTCAAAGCCTTGCCCAAGCTGAAGCATTGTGGAAGTTGCGAGAGGATATTTCCGAGACATTGTGGCATTGGCAACCCTATAAAAATGATATTTCGGTGTTGGTATCTCGTATGCCGGCGTTTTTGAGTGAAGTGGAGGAGCTAGTTGAGAGCCGCTATCCAGACTTTGAATTGGTCTGGTATGGGCATATTGGTGATGGCAATTTACACCTCAATATTCTTAAGCCAGACGAGCTATCTAATGAGGAGTTTATTGCGCGCTGTGTTCCAGTGAGTTCGGAAATAGGCCAGCTATTGGCCAAGTACGAGGGTAGCGTAAGTGCCGAGCATGGTGTTGGATTATTGAAAAAAGACTATTTACAGTATTCCCGTTCGCCGTTGGAATTGGCGTTAATGAAGCAAATTAAGCTGGCGTTTGATCCCAATTCTATTCTCAATCCAGGTAAGCTATTTGATTCATAGTATGATCAACAGACAATCAATATTCACCGAGCGCATGCGATGACTCAGCCAATAACTGAACCTCAGAGCAACGACTCTCAGGATCAGCATAAGCATTTGGCGTTACTGGTTTATGTGTTGCAGGCCCTGGGGTTTGTGACCGGTGGGTTAACCAGTATCGCTGGCCTAATGATTAACTATTTTAAACGCAGTGCAGTGCGAGATACTTGGCTCGACAGTCACTTTCGCTGGCAGCTCAACACCTTTTGGTACGGCCTGCTATGGACATTGTTGGCTTGGCTTTTTTGGTTGGTGTTATTGGGTTGGGTCGCTAGCGGCATAGTCACCCTGTGGATTATTTATCGGATTGTTAAAGGTGCACTCTATTTGCACGATGACAAGCCCATTATTTTTTAACCAATTTGTTATCGCAGGCACTGATATGCAGGCAATCAGAAAAGAATCATCATTGGGTTACCAGCATAGAGTGAATGGCGCCACTGTCGACTTGCCCGTGGGTAAAGCAGTCTGTGTGGGCAGGAATTATGCCGCGCATGCCAGAGAGCTGAATAACCCCATTCCCGCGGAACCCGTATTATTTATTAAACCAAATACATCAGTGGTCAACCTCAGTGGGCAGCTCGCTGTGCCTGAGCATTGCGGTGCCTGTCACTTTGAAGCAGAGATCTGCATATTATTGGGTCATAGCATCAAGATTGGCTGCGACCAAGCACAGGCGCAAGCAGCGATTGCTGGTGTCGGTCTGGCTCTGGATTTGACGCTACGTGATCTCCAGCAACAGCTTAAAGACAATGGCCTGCCTTGGGAAAAGGCCAAGGCCTTCGATGGTGCTTGCCCTGTATCAGACTTTGTGAGTCTTGATAGGATTGATGATTTGCAACAGTTACGCATCCAGCTGTATCAAAATAACCAATTGCAACAGGATGGCAATAGCGCAGATATGTTGACGCCAGTATTGCCCCTACTGATTTACATCAGCCAGTTTTTCACTCTAATGCCGGGCGATTTGGTGCTGACGGGTACGCCAGCTGGGGTCGGCCCGCTAGCTATTGGCGATCGGTTAGAGTTGGTTCTCTCTGACCGTATTCGATGTCAGACCCATGTATGTGCTCAACCGTAAGGAGTTACTATGAGTCCAGTCAACGGCATTTATCGGCATTATAAAGGCAACCTCTATGAGGTTTTGGCGGTGGCTAGACACAGCGAGACAGAAGAGCCGCATGTGGTCTACAAGACGCTATATGGCGACTACAGTCATTGGATACGACCTCTGCATATGTTCGTTGAGGAAGTAGAGGTGGATGGTAAGACAGTGCCGCGGTTTGAACTGGTGGAAGCGGCAACTGAGCAAAAAGCATAATGCTATTTATTACTAGCACCATTTCTATTGATGATGCAGAGATCGAATTCAGCGCGATTCGCTCTCAGGGTCCGGGTGGACAGAATGTTAATAAAGTGGCCTCGGCGATTCATCTGCGCTTCGATATTCATGCCTCTTCGCTACCTCAGATTTATAAACAGCGTCTGTTGAGGTTAAATGATCACCGTATAAACAAAGATGCGGTTGTAGTGATTAAGGCTCAGCGTTATCGCAGTCAGGATAAAAATCGCACAGAGGCGTTGCAGCGACTGCAAGAATTATTGCAGGCGGTGACGCACAATCCCAAGGTGCGTCGACCGACGAAGCCAACCAGAGGCTCTCAGTTGCGGCGAATGGATAAAAAGAAACAGCATGGCAAAAAGAAAATCATGCGTGCAAAGCCCGCACTAGATTAGGCGGTTGGCTATCCATGACAGAGCTGCATACACATCCCTTTGATGAATTATCACCCGACCTGCTAATTGACGCGGTTGAAAGTCAGGGCTTTGTGTCTGATGGCCGTTTTATTGCGCTTAATAGCTATGAGAATCGGGTCTATCAAATTGGTATCGAAGGGCAGGAGCCAATGATTGCCAAGTTTTATCGCCCAGCACGCTGGACTGATGAGCAAATTGCGGAGGAGCACGCGTTTTGTTTCCAGTTACAGGACCAAGAGCTGCCGGTTGTCTGCCCTTGGCTGAATGCTCAGGGTGAGTCAGTCAGCCATTATGCGGGTTTCAGATTTGCCTTGTATCCACGCAAAGGAGGGCGCGCACCAGAACTTGATAATCTGGACAATCTTTTTATTCTCGGCCGTCTACTGGGGCGCTTTCATAGCGTTGGCGCTATGCGGGCTTTTGAGTATAGGCCGACTCTGGATGTTGATACTTTTGGCCGGCGCTCTTACCGATTAATAAGCGAACAGTTTATGCCTGCTGATTTGAGCCCAGCATATGATTCACTTGCCTTGGACTTGCTAAAAACCATTGACCAGATACTCGCAGATTATGGGCCTCTGCACACATTGCGTGTTCACGGTGACTGTCACTCAGGTAATATTTTGTGGCGTGATAATAACCCGCATTTTGTGGATTTTGATGATGCCCGCATGGCGCCTGCTGTTCAGGACTTGTGGATGTTGCTGTCAGGAGATCGACATGAGCAACAGCAGCAGATGATTGAACTCATTGAGGGCTACAACGAGTTTTATGATTTTGATTACCGTCAATTGCGTCTGATTGAGGTGTTGCGCACATTGAGAATTATGCATCACAGTGCCTGGATCGCCAGACGCTGGTCAGATCCAGCGTTTCCTCGCGCTTTTGCTTGGTTCAACACGCCCCGATATTGGAGTGAGCATATTCTGATATTACGAGAGCAATTAGCGGCGCTACAAGAGCCTCCATTAGAGGTTCGCCCCTAAATCAAATACCTGCATTAGTCAAAAAATAGTTGTAGGTAGCACTTAGGTTGTTACCAGTAGCTGAAATAGCGTTAACTTTTTTACTAATCCTCAGTAGAATAGTCGCGCTAAGTTTTCAGGGCCGTTAATTGACGAGTCAGTAGTACTATCAACAGAGTAAGTTTAGGAGAAATATATGAGCGATCTTCCCGCAGAATTGAAATATGCAAGCAGTCATGAGTGGGCGAGGCTTGATAGCGATGGAACTGTTGTTATTGGCATCACTGATCATGCTCAGGAGGCTTTGGGGGATATCGTCTATATTGAACTCCCAGAAATGGGTGC
>JASLVT010000170.1 GCA_030741175.1 Porticoccaceae bacterium | reverse complement strand
CTTTTATCCGTGAAAATTTAAGGCGGCAATAATGGATTGATTGCCCTCAGGTTGCAAGGATTCTTGTATATAAAGAACTGGCCCATCTGATGTTGGCTGATTTAACACCAGATGGGCAGTTAGTTATGATATTAAATGGCTGCGGCTAGTCTCGTGCCCTGATTAATTGCCGCTTTAGCATCTAGTTCTGAGGCCACATCTGCACCACCGATCAGGTGATAGGGTACCTCTAATCCATCGACTAAATCACGCAGTGGGTCCTGGCCCGCGCAAATAATCACATTATCTACCGGCAATGTCTGGGGGTCGTCGCCGACAGTAATATGCAGTCCCTGATCGTCAATATGACTATAATCACAACCCGGCATCATACGAACGCCTTTCATTGCCAATCCGGCGCGATGAATCCAGCCAGTGGTCTTGCCTAAGCCTTTGCCTACGCGACTCGTTTTTCGCTGTAGCAGATACACTTCGCGTGGAGAGGGCGCAGGCTGTGCTTTAACGCCTTCAATACCGGATCTAGATCCAAAAGTCATATCAATTCCCCACTCTTTCATAAAAGCAGGGATACTCGTACTAGTGGACTCTCCGCTATGGGTAATATATTCCGCTGTATCGAAACCGATGCCGCCGGCACCAATAATGGCGACTTTGTTACCCACGGGCTTTTTGCCGCCAATCACATCCAAATAACTCAACACTTTGGGGTGATCTATGCCCTCAATCTCGGGGATTCTGGGGGAGATACCGGTGGCTATAATAATTTCATCGAAACCACCATTATTTAACTGGTCTACTGTCACTTTGGTGTTGAGTTGCAAATCTACCCCAGTCAGCGCTATCTGTTTATTAAAGTAGCGCAATGTTTCGTAGAACTCCTCTTTACCAGGGATTTGCTTGGCGATGTTAAATTGGCCGCCGATTTCATCAGCAGCGTCAAATAGAGTAACCTCATGACCTCGCGAAGCAGCTGTTGTCGCAGCTGAGAGTCCGGCTGGGCCAGCGCCAACCACGGCAATCTTCTTGGTCTTATCCGTAGGGACAATATGCAGCTCTGTCTCGTGGCAGGCTCGGGGATTGACCAAACAGCTAGTCATAATCCCGCTGAATACATGATCAAGACAGGCTTGATTGCAGCCGATGCAGGTATTGATTTCATCAGCACGGTTTTCCTGTGATTTGATAACAAAATCGGGGTCTGCAAGAAATGGACGTGCCATGGAAATCATGTCCGCATCACCTCTAGCAAGCACTTGCTCTGCTACTTCAGGTGTATTGATACGGTTGGATGTAATAACCGGTACGGAGAGCTCCTTTTTAAAACGAGCGGTTACCCAAGTAAAGGCAGCTCGAGGTACCTTGGTAGCAATAGTCGGTATCTGCGCCTCATGCCAGCCAATGCCTGTGTTAATGATGGTAGCGCCCGCTTGTTCGATAGCCTTACCCAGCTGAATAACTTCTTCCGCAGAACTGCCACCTTCGACAAGATCAAGCATGGAAAGACGAAAGATAATTATAAACTTCTCACCTACCGCCTCACGCACCCTGCGCACCACTTCAATAGGCAGTCGGATACGATTTTCGTAGCTACCGCCCCATTCGTCATCACGCTGATTGGTGCGTTTAGCAATAAACTGATTGAGAAAGTAGCCTTCGGAGCCCATGATTTCGACACCATCGTAACCGGCTTTTTGCGCCTGTAGTGAGGTGAATACAAAATCTTCAATTTGTCCGTAGATTTCCTCATCGGTCAGTGCTCTGGGGGTAAAAGGATTGATAGGTGCTTTAATTGCCGAGGGTGCCACTTGATCAGGTGAGTAGGCATAGCGGCCTGTATGTAAAATTTGCATACAGATTTTGCCATCATGCTTGTGTACGGCGTCGGTAATCTGCTTGTGGCCCGCTATATCCTCATCAGTAACAAGCTTTTTAGTATTTGGATGGGTACCACCTTCGGTATTGGGACCAATGCCCCCGGTTACTATCAAGCCAACACCACCTTTAGCTCGCTCTTCGAAATAAGCTGCCATGCGTTCATGGCCATCGGATGCCTCTTCAAGACCAGTGTGCATTGAACCCATTAATACACGGTTCTTTAGACTGGTAAAGCCCAAGTCCAGTGGGGCAAGCATGTTCGGATAAGGGTTGTTTGACATAGGTTCCTCTTGAGATTCTTTTGTTGTTTTAAATGTTAAGTCAGTAAATTATCGAATACAGGGTCGCGCTTTTCGGCATTTGACTGCATCGCTTCAGTCACATCGGGGGCTTGTAGCATGCCGCTTTGCCAGGTAGCCATATGGTTAAGGCTATCTTCAACTGAATGATCTCGACTGTAATTGAGCATGGCTTTGGTGCCATAAACGGCTATTGGGCTATGTTTGGCAATGGCAGTGGCCAATTGTCTAACGGCAACAAGCATCCCCTTGTGGTCAGCAAAGACTTTATTAACAAAGCCGCATGATTCGGCTTCTGCTGCCTCTAGATTGCGACTACTGTAAGCCAATTCCCGCGCAAGACCGCTCGGCATAACGTGCTGGATACGTTGTAGCGTACCAACGTCGGCGGTGATGCCGAGAGAGGTTTCTTTGATGTTGAAAAATGCATTCTCAGTACAAAAACGCATATCGGTCGCACAAATCATATCGACACCGCCACCGATACAGGCACCCTGAATTGCCGAAATCACAGGCATACGAGCCTTTTCTAGCGTAGTAAATACATTTTGGAGACCGAGTATCCAGCGTCTTAATTTCTCTGCAGCTCTCGCGGGTTCAACACCGTCATCTCGCTCGAGATCACCCAGAATGCTTAGATCCATGCCGGCGGTAAAATGCTTTCCTACAGACGACAAAATAACAACTCTTGCTGCACTCTCACTGTCAAGTGCTTCAATAATGGCGGGCAATTCGGTCCAGAAATCACTATTCATACTGTTGAGCGAATCCGGTCTATTCAGGCTCACTTCGGCGACACAGTGCTGATCAATATCAACGGTAAACGCCTTTAGTTTTGCAAAGTCTTTGATCTTCATTTGATTCTCTTACTAAAGCATTAGTGCAGGTACGGTTGCGTTAGATTTACAGATTAAGTCGCAATTTTGACACTGTCAAGATACATTGCTACATTGTCAGCATGAGTCTTATGAATGTCGATCCTGTCCCTCGTACGAGCTATCACCATGGTGATTTGCGTGATGCACTGCTGCAGGCGGCGAAATCATTAATTGCAGAGGCGGGAATTGATAATCTATCGCTGCGCAAGCTGGCGGAGCGGGCTGGGGTATCACGTACCGCGCCCTACCATCATTTTTCTGATAAAAATGATTTGCTCTGTGCCATTGCTGCTCAAGGTTTCCAGCGAAGGCATGCGGAGGCCGTAGCGAATTTCGAGGATACATCCCTGACACCACGCGAAAAGTTTGAGCAATATATTCTCGACTATGTGAAATTTGCGGCAAATAACCCAGAACAGTATGAGTTGATGTTTGGTCGAAATATTTGGAAGCAGCAAAAAAGTACACAAGAGTTGCGAGATGTAGCTTACCCCTGTTTTCAACATCAGGTTGAAATGATCGCCAGTTGGCAAAGCTGTGGCCTGCTTGGCGGCGACAGCCCTCTGAGAACCTCACAGGTCATCTGGGGTGCTGTGCATGGCATTGCCAAGTTATTTATCGATGGGGTCTATACAGATGTCGCTCAGATAGAGGAAGTGTCTCAGCGAGCAATTGAAATGTTTATTGAAAAATAGGTTCAAGTAAATGATCAATTGCCGTTTGAGCATGTTGTATTTGCTCGGCTTTTCCTTTTGTAACTAGGTTTGTTTACTGTGCAGTAAATTAGCCGATGAAACCTTGTCTTAG
>JASLVT010000016.1 GCA_030741175.1 Porticoccaceae bacterium | reverse complement strand
AGATACAGAAGCAAAACATACGCTTAAAACATTAATTGTCAGTGCTGAAGATGACGAGGGTAAAACCCAGCTCTTCGGGTTAATGGTGCGCGGCGATCATGAACTCAATGAAGTTAAAGCGCAGCACGCTCTCGGCTTAAAGTCTGAGATCACGTTTGCATCCGAGGAGCAAATCAAAACTGCGTTAAACTGCGCACCGGGCTCTTTGGGACCTGTAAACCTGAATTTACCAATGGTCGTGGACCATAGTGCGGCACAGTTAAGTAATTTTGTTTGCGGGGCCAATCGCGACGGCTACCATCTCAAGCAGGTTGATTGGAATCGGGACTGCGGCGAATTTACGGTTTCCGATATTCGCAATGTGGTCGCTGGCGATCCAAGCCCCGACGGGAAAGGCGTTCTAGAGATCAAGCGCGGTATCGAAGTCGGCCATATTTTCCAACTGGGTAGCAAATACAGTGAGGCAATGAAAGCTACTGTTCTGGATGAAAATGGCAAAGAGCAATACATGAGCATGGGTTGCTACGGTATCGGCGTCAGTCGCATTGTCGCAGCAGCCATCGAACAAAATCACGATGATAACGGCATTATCTGGCCTGAGGCTATTGCGCCTTTTCAGATCGCGCTAGTGCCAATTAATATGCACAAATCTGATCAGGTAAAAGAAATCTGTGAAAATCTGTATCAAAAGCTGACTGAGGCAGGTCACGAAGTATTGTTTATGGACGAACCCAAAGCTCGCTTGGGGGGTATGCTGGCTGATATTGAACTGATTGGCATACCACATCGTCTCGTCATTGGCGATCGAGGTCTGGAACAGGGCACAGTGGAATATCGTAGTCGTCGTGCAACGGAAAATGAACATATCGCCATCGATCAACTAGACAATTTCCTTGCACAAACTATTGCTCAGTAAAGAGTGACAATGACATCTTTATCAACTGCCTGCTAAATATACCTCTTAGGGGTTATGGCGGGTGAGTTTGAGCGTAACCTCTGCTAGACTTTTCGCTTATCATCCGCAGAGGTGTGCTATGTCGGTAGAACTAACGCCAAGTGAACTGCGACAACAAATCCGCAGCGGCGCGCATCAGGGCAATACCTCCGGTCTATGTGCCGGGTATGTGCAGTGTAATATAGTTATTCTCCCAACCGACTGGGCAGAGGACTTTTTAGCCTTCTGCAAAGCAAATCCAAAACCTTGCCCGCTGATTGCCGTATCTAAACCTGGAGAGTTCAATCTGCCTACACTAGGTGCTGATATTGATCTGCGCACCGATATTCCTCGCTATCGCATTTTTGAACATGGCCAATTACGAGAAGAAGTCGACGACATTTCGGTCCACTGGCGCGATGATCTAGTGTCGTTTCTGCTCGGTTGTTCCTTTTCATTCGAAGAAGCTCTGATCGCTGAGGGTCTCGATGTGCGCAACGTAACTGAAGGGGTCAACGTGCCTATGTATCGCACGGATATAGAATGCGCGTCGGCAGGTCCATTCAGTGGGCAAATGGTGGTCAGCATGCGACCTTTTGCGCCACCGGAGGCACTGCGAGCTGCTGAGATATGCGCTCGATTCCCCTCAGTTCATGGCGAACCAATACATTATGCCAATCCAGAGCATATTGGTATCAATGATATCAACCAACCGGATTATGGCGACAGCGTCAAAATAAATGAGGGAGAGCATCCCCTGTTTTGGGCTTGTGGCGTTACGCCACAAGTGGCATTGGAGAATGCCAAGCCACCGTTTTGCATTACTCATAGCCCCGGCAGTATGTTGGTCACTGATATGAAAAATACCGAGCTAGAGGTCGCGCCTACCTGAATTGCTGACAGATACAGTAACCACGAGCAAATGAAACGAGCGCAATCAATGACCCCAAATAGACTTATAAAGGAATCACCATGGCATTACTCCTAAACTGTGACCTCGGCGAAAGCTACGGTGCTTGGACAATGGGTCTTGATGACCAAGTAATGCCGCATATTGATCAGGCCAATATTGCCTGTGGTTTCCACGCCGGTGATCCATTGGTGATGAAAAAAACATTGCTCGCCGCGAAACGCAACAATGTGGCTGTGGGTGCTCACCCCAGCTATCCAGATATTGTCGGCTTTGGTCGCAGATCAATGAAACTGGCGCCTGCCGAATTGATAGCAGTATTGCAGTATCAGATCGCCGCACTCACTGGTATGGCCGATAATCTTGGCGTCGAGGTGCAATACGTCAAACCTCATGGCGCACTGTATAACGATATGATGGCCGATGGGCATATTCGCAGCGCGGTCATGGAAGCCATAGCCGAATCAAAGCGCCCCCTGAAATTTATGTTACAGGCTACGCCGGCAGCGGAAAGCCATCGTCAGGAAGCTAGCGCTTTTGGGCTTGAGGTGCTGTTTGAGGCATTTGCCGATCGCTGTTATGACGATGATGGAGCGCTATTATCCAGAGCCAAAGAAGGTGCGGTGCACAGCCGGGAAAAAATGCTCGCCCAAGTCCAACAGTTAAAGCAACAGGGCTCTGTCACCACCATCAGTGGTCATCGCCTTGAACTAGTAGCTGACTCTCTTTGCGTTCATGGTGATAACAAGGAAGGAGTAGAGGCGATCGAGCAAATTCGCCAATTAATTGAGCAATGACCTCTACTAAGTACAGTATCTCCGTTGCCGGAGAGAATGCGTTAATTGTCTATTTTGGCAAGCAGCCCAATGCGGTTATTGCCCAACAGATTGCTCAGACCACTGCCTATTTACGTCAGTCCATCGGTACAGTGCTAATAGATCTGGTCCCCTCCTATGCCTCCTTGCTAGTTATTTATAATCCGCTAGAGACTGATCATCATCATATTCGTGCCGCCATTCGCACTGCGCTGAGTGAGACAACTACTGAGCAAGAAGCAAACCAGGGCTCACTGATTACACTGCCGGTCTACTATAGTGAAGAGTCAGGGCCTGATCTACAGAGTCTCGCTGATCGCAAGGGCTTATCGGTAGCTGAAGTTATCGCTATTCACCAGCAGACGGAATATCGCGTCTATGCCATTGGTTTTGCGCCGGGTTTTGCCTATCTAGGCGAAGTTGATCAGCGTATTGCCTGTGCCAGACTGGCCACGCCCAGACAAAACGTACCCGCTGGAGCCGTCGCTATTGCCGATCGGCAAACCGCGGTTTATCCGGCACCATCGCCCGGCGGCTGGAATCTGATCGGGCTATGTCCAGAGCCCATGTTTAACCCCAATACTGAACCCACCATGCCGGTGCAGGTGGGTGACAGAGTGCGCTTTAAAGCGATTACTCGGGAGCAGTTTCTGGACCGTAATGGTGTACTACCATGATCGGAATAAGGGTAATACAACCAGGCATTTTGAGTTTGCTGCAGGATCAGGGGCGCTTTGGCCTGCACAGTATTGGGCTGACGACAGGCGGCCCCATGGACAAAAAAGCATTTCGCTGGGCTAATCGACTCTGTGACAATAGCGCCGATTGCGCAACACTTGAAATCACCGTGGGTGGCCTCAGCCTAGAGTCCGAAATTCATAGCTGGATTGCGGTAACCGGAGCTGATACAGCACTGAGTATTAATCGGAAACCAGTGGCATTGTGGCAAAGCCACCCTATCGCACCGGGCGATCGCATTGAACTGGGCTACGCGACCCATGGCAGTCGCAATTATCTTGCCGTAGCTGGCGGTTTTCAAAGCCAAGCCTGCTTTAACAGTCAATCCACCGTAACTCGAGAACGCTTGGGCGGACTCCACCAAGATGGCACAGCATTGCAAGCAGGCGATGCGCTCCCCTGCTCTGATATGGGGCAACCAAAGCATTTGCTTCGCCTTCCTAGCGCATTGCTATCCAAAGTCGGTACGGAGAAGACCGCCCTGCGGGTGGTATTGGGTTATCAGCAAGACGCCTTCACCAGTCTGCAAAAGCAACTGTTTTTTAGCAGTCAATACAGCATTACTGAAAGCAGTGATCGTATGGGCTATCGGTTACAAGGGCCGGCAATTAAACCCGCTATAGATGGGATTTTATCGGAGGGTATTTGTCTTGGTGCTATACAGGTCCCAGCAGATGGTCAGCCGATTGTGCTACTCAGCGACCGTCAGACTATTGGCGGCTACCCCAAACTCGGCTCCGTGCTATCTCTGGATCTAGACAGACTGGCACAACAGTTACCCGGAAGCCAAATTAACTTCAAACCCATCAGCATAGAACAAGCTCACAATGCCCTGCTGCTAGATGAACAACAGTTTCTCAATACTCAGCTTGAGGTGATTCATGTCTAACCTCAATATAAGCCGGCAGATCGAAGACCTATTAGTGGCTAAAAATCCCCGCGGTATGCAAACGGTGCAGAAGGCCTTACTGTCTGGTTATTATCTGCGGGCGGCAGAACTCGTGCAAAAGTCTATTAGAAAAGACAGCGATAGAAACAATAACACCGTTCTAATTGGTACAGGTTTTCCTGTCGACGACACCTTTGAAACCGATGGTCCAGTCGGTGCAATTGCGCTCTACAGAGCAATTGAATCGCTGGGAGCCAAACCAGTCATTGTAGCCGGCGTCCCTCTTGTTGATAGAATTGCTGATGATTTCCGCGTCTATAAAATTAGCGTGGGCAAAGCACGGCATCTTGAAGCAGAGCAAGCATTAGAGGCACTTAGGCCCTGCTTAATTATCTCTATCGAGAGGCCAGGGATGACCGCCGATGGTAAATATCGCAATATGCGCGGTGAAGATATTAGTGATCGCTGTGCTCATTTTGATCAATTTATCGAACAGGCCACTTGCCCCACTATAGCCATCGGCGATGGTGGCAATGAGATTGGAATGGGTAATGTGACTAAAGCGCTAGTTGATTTAGATATAAAGCCCTCTACGACTTGCTGTGATGAGCTCTTGATCGCCGATGTGTCTAACTGGGCCGCTCATGGTTTAATCGCCATGCTATCAGTGCTGACTGGTCGCGATATGCTAGCTGATTGGGACAATATTGCCGTGCTCAACTATTTGAGTGAGCGTGGTAGTGTCGACGGTATTAGCCGAAAAAATACATTGACCGAGGATGGTTTGTCATCAAACATTAGTGAACGATTAGTGTCTGACTTACGAAAAATCACCGGATTTTGCTAAAAGCGACATTTTTTCCTGTTAAACCGGAAAATACGATAAATATCGCTAAATAAAGGGGTAATTGTGAGGTAATTGACCCCTATTTACTTTGCGCATCTAGGGGTGCATTGATACCATTTTCCGTCGAATTTTAAAGGTTGCACTATGAGTATTGCTTTTTTGGATGGCGTCTTCTTACCCTTGGAAGAGGCCAGAATATCTCCTCTGGATAGAGGCTTTTTATTTGGTGACGGTATCTACGAGGTGGTGCCCTCCTACGGCGGGAAAATGGTCGGTTTCACACCTCATATAGCCAGAATGCAATCCGGTCTTGCTGCCGTGGGCATTGATTTGCAATGGTCAGAACAACAGTGGGCCGATGTCTGTACACGTCTTGTCGAAGACAATGGTGCAGGCAACTTGGGCATCTATCTACATGTCAGCCGTGGAGCCGACAATAAACGTTTTCATGGTTTTCCCGATAACGTTGCGCCGACTGTATTTGCCTTTACCTTCGAAATCGCTCCGGAGCCGGTCGCTGATAAAGCACTTGCCAAGCCCTATAGCGTTATCACCACTCAGGATCTGCGTTGGGATCGCTGCCATATTAAGTCAACTGCACTGCTCGGCAATGTACTGCATTTTCAGCAAGGTTATGAGCAGGGTCATGGTGAGACATTGCTGTTTAATAGCAGTAATGAGCTTACTGAAGCCAGCGCTTGCAACGCCTTTATTGTTAAACAGGGTGTCGTGAGCACGCCGCCATTGGATAACCAACTACTACCTGGTATCACTAGGCACATTCTATTGGATGTATTGCGCCGTGATGGTGGTATTAAAGTTGAGGAGCGCACCATCACTATGGATGAAGTTCGCGATGCCGACGAAGTCTGGATTACTAGCTCTTCAAAAGAAGTCGCACCAGTCACTCAGGTTGATGGTCAACCAGTTGGCAATGGTCAGGTGGGCGATGTATGGTTAGCTGCGCAAGCGCTCTACAGTGCTGGCAAATTTGACTACTAATTTGAGCTTATTATGTCACGACCTACAGTAGCAACCATTGACCTCAATGCACTACGCCACAACTATCAACTGGCAGAGTCACTAGCACCCAACTCTCAGACGATTCCCATGGTTAAAGCCAATGCCTATGGCCATGGTGCCGTTGAAGTGGCCACCGCACTGGCGACTATGGCACCTGCATTTGGCGTGGCTAGTATTGACGAAGCAATGGAGCTACGCCAGGGCGGTATTTCCCAACCCATACTGTTACTTGAAGGTAGCTTCAGCGCCGATGAGGTGAATGTAGCAGCGCAAAATAATTTCTGGCTAATGGTAGAAAATCGAGGTCAGGTTGAGGCTATTGTCAGTGCTACTATCGCCCAACAAGTAAAAGTTTGGTTGGGTATAGATACCGGCATGCATCGACTGGGTTTCCAAGGAGATGATATTCAATCAGCCTTTAACGCGCTGAGTAATAGTCGCAACGTCAGCCGTGATATTGTTATCGCCAGTCATTTTGCCTGTGCTGATGATCTCGATAATCAGGCTACATTGCGACAAATCCAGCAATTTGAACTTCATAGGCCGACCAGCAAAGAGACTCTCGCCACTAGTTTAGCTAATTCCGCCGCTATTCTTGCTTGGCCTAAAGCCCATGGAGACTGGCAGCGTCCCGGGTATATGCTCTATGGTAATAGCCCGTTTAAACAGCCGCAGCAACATGCGGACCAACTGCAAGCGGTCATGAGTTTTGAGTCTGCCATCATTTCCATGCGCTCTATTGAAGCCGGCGAATCTGTAGGTTACACCGCCAACTGGACTGCCGAGAGAGCATCGACTATTGCCACTATTACGGTGGGCTATGGTGATGGTTACCCTCGTCATGCCCGCAACGGCACACCGGTACTTATCAATGGCACCCGATGCCCATTGGTGGGCCGCGTATCTATGGATATGATTACCGTTGATGTCACCGATATTGAGGCTCAAATTGGCGATAAAGCAATATTATGGGGCGCCGGATTATCGGTAAATGAAGTGGCAGAATTTTGCGGCAGCATTGGCTATGAGTTACTTACTCGCATGCCTGCCAGAGTACCTAGAGTTTATATATAGAGCGCATTGGAAGAATTTCTCTACCGTCTGGCCATCCTGATACAAGCAGAGTATTACAGTTGCCACTCAGTGCGCGCAGCAAAGCTATCAGCATTATTAGTAAATCGGACAAATGACGGTGTCACCTGATAAAAATAACTGCGGTCAAAGGCAGCGCCAATGCGTTTTTCCTGATCCGTTTGTGGCCTATCAATCAGCCCTTTGATTTCGCTAAAGCGAGAAAAATAGCGCTCGGCAATCGCCGCCTCATCTACTGTAGCAACCTGAGTAATGGTGCCATAGATTTGTGCGCCTCGTATCGATTGCCAGCGACCATCATAGGGGGAATAGATAGACAGTGCTGCAGCGCCATCAACAGGCAAGCTTCGAATATGACGGCTATTGGCGGACGAGAGAAAATACAGCGCAAAAGGCTCGAGGCTAACATCTGCGACATAGAGAACCGGCGCAGACCATGGACCACAGGCATCAGCGCTCGCTATCGTCAGCACAGTCTCTTCAAGCAACAACTGATGTAGCTTGTGACTTTCTTTAGACATTGCCTTGCCAGCGCTTAAGGCTATCTGTCTCAATATCAAACAGATCGAGAACGCGCGCGACGGAGTGATCGACAATATCAGCTACTGTTTGTGGCTCAGTATAAAAAGCGGGTGACGGCGGACAGAGTATCGCACCCAGCTGACTGGCTTTTAACATTAATTCACAATGCCCTGTATGCAAAGGAGATTCTCTGGGCACAATCACCAATTTTCGGCGTTCTTTCAGAACCACATCAGCCGCACGAACAATCAAATTATCAGCGTAGGAATTGGCAATACCTGACAATGTTTTCATGGAACAGGGCGCCACAATCATACCTGCGGTTTTAAATGAACCACTGGCAATGCTGGCACCAATATTTTTGTTGTTATGCACTACATCCGCGAGAGCCTCGACTGCCTCAACCGTCCAGTCGGTCTCTATACCTATATTCATGCGCCCCGCATTACTGAGAACTAGATGTGTCTCCACGCCCTCACAGGCAGCAAGCATTTCCAATAAACGTATGCCATAGATAACACCACTTGATCCGGAAATGCCGATAATTAGTCGCATAAGATTTCCCTACAGATTGAGGAATTATTTTGCCCAGTCTATCCGCTAGAGAAAAGCCAAGCTAGGCGCGCTTGGCTTTTTCTTCCGCTTTTAAATCTTTACGCAGTACCTTGCCGACATTGGTCATCGGCAATTCATCGCGGAACTCTACAAATTTAGGCACCTTGTAACCTGCCATATGTTCTCTACAAAACTCAATCACATGATCTGAATTGAGATAAGGATCGGTGCTGACAACAAACATTTTAACCACTTCTCCTGCCTTGGCATCGGGCACACCGATGGCAGCACATTGCGCCACATCGGGATGCAATGTCAATGCTTGCTCTAGCTCATTGGGATAGACATTAAAGCCAGACACAATAATCATATCTTTGAGTCGATCAATAATTTTAATATATCCCTCTTCGTCAACCATCACGATATCCCCAGTGTGAAGCCAACCATCGACGATCGTTTCCGCAGTCTGCTCTTCGCGCCCCCAGTAACCTGCCATCACTTGGTCACCACGCACACAGAGTTCACCAATACCGCCGACGTCCTGCTCGATACCGGATTCATTGACCACTTTGATTTCAGTGCCTGCGAGGGGAACACCAGCGTAACCGATCCTCTCATGGCCTGGAGGATTCATCGATATAACCGGCGATGACTCAGTCATACCATAGCCTTCAGAGATAAGACAACCGGTTATCTTATGCCAATCATTGGCTACTGATTCCATAAGCGCCATACCGCCAGATAAGGTTAACCGCAACTGCGAAAAGTCCAGTCTTAGGAAATCTTTGTTTTGCATAAGCGCCACAAACAGAGAATTAAGACCACAGAAAATATCAAACTTTATATTTTTAATCGCGCTGACAAACTGTGGAATATTGCGCGGATCCGGAATCAATATTGAATGGCCGCGCGCAGCGGGTAAAAGCCCCAAGCAGAGGGAAAAAGCATAGATATGATACAGCGGCAATGGCGCCACCATGGCGCTGTGTTGAATTGTCTCTTCATTGTCGGAGATAACATCCAATGCCTGTGCAATATTGGACATCAATGTATTTTGTGTCAGCATCACGCCCTTGGAGGCACCTGTGGTTCCGCCAGTGTACTGCAGTGCTACAACATCCTCCGGCTTGGCACGGTGTACACTGTAGTTGCTGCTTCCGGTCAATAACTCAGGAAATGCAATCCAGTTACCCTTTGGCAGAGAGGGTCGCTTGCCCATTAATGTCATGGCGACGCGCAACAATCCATGTCTTGGCTGAGGTATTAAATCTATAGGCCGAGTCACCACAACATGCTCAATATTGGTATCGGGCAGAGCCTCACACAAAGTGTCATAGAAAGCGTCCAGCACCACCACCGCTTTGACATTGGCATCATTAAACTGATGAACTAATTCGCGAACCGTGTACATGGGATTGGTATTTACGACTACAAGCCCTAGCTTCCATGCCGCGATTACCACCACAGGATACTGGATCAGATTGGGCAGTTGCACCGCTATGCGATCACCCGCCACCAACTTTAGCTGTTTCTGAAAATAGCTGGCGACACGGCGTGATAGTTGATCCACCTCGCCATATGACAAGGTTTGGCCTAAGCAGGTAAAAGCTGGGCTTTGATTAGCATCTGTTACTGACTGATTCCACAATTCAAGCAGAGAATTTGCCGGCAGATCCGGCTGTCTTGCAGATAGGCCAAGTTTTTTTTGCGCTTGTTTTACGGCGTCTTGAACCCGCATAGAGAATCACCCAGATAGTATTTATTTTGTCGGTTAGTAATACACTGCAACAGCAGCTAGTTTATATCGCTATTTTGATAGCATTGCCATGCCTTTTTCCAAGCCGGCTAATGTCATCGGAAACATTTTATCCTCAACCAGCTCTTTAATCATCTGAATTGACGGCGTATATTCCCAATACTTCTCCTGCACTGGATTAATCCAGATCAGTTTGTCATAAGTTTCTGTCATGCGTTGCATCCACACCGCACCGGACTCTTCATTATGATATTCGACACTGCCTCCCGGACTGGTCACTTCGTAAGGTGCCATGCTGGCATCTCCCACGTAGATAACTTTGTAATCCGATGAGTATTTATGCATTAAATCAAAGGTCGACATCTGCTCATCGCGGCGACGATGATTGTCTTTCCAGACATAGTCATACATGCAATTGTGAAAATAAAAATACTCAAGATGTTTGAACTCTGTTTTCGCTGCGGAAAATAGCTCTTCACAGAGGCGCACATAGGGATCCATAGAGCCGCCCACATCAAAAAATATCAACACTTTTACCGCATTGTGTCGCTCTGGCACCATTTTGATATCGAGGTAACCAGCATTGCGCGCGGTACTACCAATGGTGTCATCGAGATCCAATTGGTCCGCTGCGCCCTCTCGGGCAAATTTGCGTAACCGGCGCAACGCCACCTTGATATTGCGTGTGCCAATCTCCACCGAATCATCTAGATCCTGATATTGACGCTCATCCCACACCTTGACCGCCGTACCTTTACCGCCCGGGCCGCCAATACGAATACCTTCGGGGTTAAAGCCACCATGACCAAAGGGCGAGGTACCATTGGTACCCACCCATTTATTACCCCCTTCATGACGCTTTTTTTGTTCCTCAAGGCGTTTCTTAAACTCCTCGATCAGCTTTTCTAGGCCACCTAGACTCTCAATCTTGGCCTTCTCTTCTTCAGTAAAGTGCTTTTCAAATTCCTTGCGCAGCCAATCCTCTGGAATCAAGGCCTCTATGATACCGTCGATATTTTCGAGGTTTTTAAAATAGGCACCAAAAGCCTTATCAAATCGGTCATAAAACTTTTCATCCTTAACCATCACCGTACGGGCCAGCAGATAAAAATCATCTATTGAGCCAAACGCAAGGTGATTTTCCATCGCATCGAGCAGGTCGAGTAGCTCGCGGATAGAAACAGGAACCTTGGCTTTTTTTAAGGTGTAGAAAAAATTAATCAGCATAGAATCAACTTTTTATTGACCAGCACGTCGAGTCATAAATGCCAGACGCTCTAGCAGATGCACGTCCTGCTCATTTTTAAGCAATGCGCCATACAACGGTGGAATGGCCTTGGTCGGATCACGGTTGGTAAGAATATCTTCAGGAATATCATCTGACATTACCAACTTCAACCAGTCGACCAACTCTGATGTTGAAGGTTTTTTCTTCAGGCCGGGAATTTTGCGCACATCGAAAAAAATATCCAGCGCTTCGTCCACCAACTTCTTTTTAATTTTGGGGAAGTGCACATCGATAATACGCTGCATAGTGCTACGGTCGGGAAAGTTAATAAAGTGAAAGAAACAACGACGCAAAAATGCATCGGGCAATTCTTTCTCATTATTACTGGTGATAATAACAATTGGTCGCTGCACCGCTTTAATCGTCTCACCGGTCTCATAGACATGAAATTCCATCTTATCTAATTCGAGCAACAGATCATTGGGAAATTCAATATCGGCTTTATCGATCTCATCAATAAGCAAAACCACCTGCTGATCCGCGGTGAACGCCTCCCATAATTTTCCGCGCTTGATGTAATTGGCAATATCATGAACTTTGTCACTGCCAAGCTGCGAATCACGCAATCGGGATACCGCATCGTATTCATACAGACCCTGCTGAGCTTTGGTGGTTGATTTAATATGCCAAGATAACAAGGGCATACCCAGAGACTTGGCAACCTCTTCCGCCAACAATGTTTTTCCCGTACCCGGCTCGCCTTTAATTAACAGCGGGCGCTGCAGGGTTACAGCAGCATTCACTGCCATCTGTAATTCTTCTGTGGCGACATAGTTGTCAGTTCCAGTAAATTTCATAGTCTTTGGATCCAATTTTTTTCAAAGAATTTAAATAAGCCACGCATAATAATCTAATCTGACCAGTGTTTTAATTAAAATATGCCAATAAGCCGGCTAAAATAGTCAAAATTGGCAGTTTGTATGACCGAATAGTTTCACTCCTTTTTAATCGGGGTGTTTCCCTAGTCATTCGCTGCTGTTAGCATAATTGCAAGCCATCTATAACAGAGGATCAATAACAAT
>JASLVT010000169.1 GCA_030741175.1 Porticoccaceae bacterium | reverse complement strand
AGCTAAAGTCAGTAGAGCCACCAAAAAGATCAGCACCATAAGTAGCTACGATATCAAGACCTTCAGTTTCGGTATCAAAGTCATTGGTAAAGTAGTTGATCTGACCCAGAAGTTCAGCGTTTGGAATCCCTGCTGCTGTCATAGCAGTGATCTGCCCAGCAGTAGGTGCTGCGTTACTGGTTAATGCAATACGATCTTCTACTTCAATATTGAAGTAATCGGCAGTGATTTCCACATCACCCAGTGACATTACCAAACCAAAAGCATAGCTTTCAGATTCTTCCGGCTGCAGTTCACCTTCACCCAGCTTAAAGCTTGGTAGCGTTTGCGCCTGAGTCAATTGACCGTCAACAAGGGTAGTCTGAGTGTTTACAACGTTGGCCTGACCCTGCGTTGGTGCACGGAAGCCAGTACTTGTAGAACCACGCAGTGCAATACTATCGGTCATCTGATAGTTAAAAGTGAACTTGTAGTTCGTGGTATCACCGAAGGTTGTATAGTCTTCATAGCGAACCGCACCACCGACTAATAGATCATCGGTTAACTGAGATTCGACATCGACATACAGCGCATAGTTGCGTCGGGTAAATGCACCATCAGAATCTGGAGAGAACCCGGCAAAACCATGTGAACCAACATTAAATGGCTGGAAAGTCGCTAGGTCGATACTTGTAGCTTGTTTCCACTCTCTCTGCTCCTCAAGACCTTGCGCTTCAAGCCCTGCCGCACTGAGGTTATACTCATTAGCAGTGGCAGCCTCTGCCTCAGTATATCCATATGAATCTACTGGGTCTCCAGCGCGATTCACAGCTGGGGAAGGGTTAGCAGTTGTGTAGTCGCCGACCTGCCAAGATGCTTGCTCACCTGCTACTACCTCAAAAGTTGTCTCACGCCATTCATAACCCATAGCGAAACTAGTGTCGCCAAATTGCTTCTGCAGATCAAAGTTAAACGTTTTCGCCAGCTGAATGTAGCTACCAGTTGAGAAGTCACGCCCTGAATCAGGACCCATAGATGGATTGAACGTATTGTTCAAGCCGAAGTCCGCTTCATTGCGACCCACAGAACCACTGAGATCATAGGAGTAACCAGCCAACATACCACTGGTTAAATCACCACGCACACCAGCGGTGAAGGATGTATCAGCAATGTTGCCAGTAAAGCGCGGTGTGTATCCGCCAGGTGCTTGCTCATTGTGGATATAGCATGCATCTGAGGCCATTAGCACATCGCGTGCCGCATCATCGGTAGGATCTACTGTACGAATATTGGCAATATCGCCGGCGACATCGGCAGCACAGCCGCCCAAGTCAGCAACAAGACGATAAGTACCATCTTGCTCGGTGCCTTTCTGAACGAAATCGGCTGCAGCGCCACCGCCTGCAACAAATTCGGCAGAGGTCTGACCGGCGGCATTCACGGGAACATTGTCGGCATTAGTGCTACCGGCAGCATTAGAATTCCAGCCGTAGGTGAATACGCCAGAACGATCATTTGGATTACGATAATAGAATCCACCATCTACATCGCGCTCTGAGTAATTACCAAAGGCGTAAGCCTCAGATCCGTTGCCCAAGTCTAGGCCAGTGTTGAAGAAGAAAGTCACATCATCATCAATAATCGGCGCACCCCAAATTTGTGCGGGCACGGTTACGTCAGTGTTACCACCGTCGATAAGGCCTTGTGCATCTGGACGCTGAAGGCTACGAGATGTGGGGTCTGCTTCACGCATTTGGAAGCTGATATTCATAAAACCGGCGTCGGTCAATGGCAGTCCAAAGTTACCTGCTACAACAGATGTCTTGCCGTCCCCCGCTTGATATTCACCTTGCTTAACGGTCAGGCTTCCACCTTCGGAAGCATCGTTAAGAACAAAGTTCATTACACCAGCTACCGCATCCGAACCATACTGAGCCGCTGCACCGTCGCGCAGAACTTCTACTTGTTTCAGCGCAATACTTGGAATCACAGAAATATCCGCACCCTGGGATCCGTCGTTAACACCACCACCTTGGAATGCAATAACAGAGGCACGGTGACGACGCTTGCCGTTGACCAAAATTAAGGTGCTGTCTGAAGATAGGCCGCGCAGGTTGGCGGGACGAATCATAGAGGCAGCATCACTGATAGGCTGAAGATGAACATTCAAAGAAGGCACAGCGCCTTGAAGTTGCATGAGCAAATCATTGCTGCCAGCGCTGTTGAGTTCATCAGCGCTGAGAACGTCAACTGGCACTGGTGAATCTGTAACGGTGCGAGGTGCACCACGTGAGCCAACTACAACAACTTCTTCCAGAGCTGCTTCAGCTGCGGTCGCTACAGTAGGTAGCATCACGCTTCCGCTAAGCACTGCTGCTGCAATGGCGTTTAGTTTCCAAAAAGTATTAGATTTCATAGATCTCCCCCGAGATATTAGTGAATGGAACTTCAATTTGAGTGCCTGTAGCGGCTTTATGATTGTTATTCTTAATCAAGTCAGGAGGGGCCTGAACCAGCTACTGCACCGATACTACGAGGTTTTATACCCCCGAAGGACCAGTATAGACCACAAAAATATAAAGACGCACTCTTTTTATGTGTGGTATGTCGCATTTAGGGAACTTGCAGTCGCTCGTTATTTTGCGGCCATTGGCGCATAAATGGAGGTATTTAGCTTATGTGCTCCTTAATAATCACCGACGCTTGCGGAGACTATCGGTGATTATTGAGTGTTAAGAGATGTGATGCTGTTTTAACCAGCAATTTGATTGCATGTTTGTCTGACAAAAAAAGGGTGCCATGTGGCACCCTTTTTTTAACCTTCGAACAACGAAATTAGTCGTCATTTAAACAAACCGTCTAGAAATTATAGTCAGCCTTGAGGTACCAGAAAGCGCCGTTAATGCCCATTGGCGAACTCTCATAATAGACCGCGCCATATTTGGCAGCCTCCGTATCATCGAGGCGTTCAGCTTCTCGATCAAAGATATTTTGTCCACCGGCCGACAAAGATAAGTGCTCTGTCAATCTGTAGGTCGCCTCTGCATCGACGGTCACTGCGGGAGCAGCATCTGTGGTGACATCGCTGAAAGCATGCTCCGCATAGTAACTGCCAAAATAGTTTGTGCGGATAAATGCACCGATATCTTGCCAGGATTGCGCCACTGTGAGTGTCGCACGATGATGTGGCAATCCTTCCTGTAAGGTTTTGACTTTCTTCTTGCGCTCCTCCTCTCCGATGGCCTCTCCCTCGTTGGTTACCACCGTATCCGTCCAGTTGTAGGCCATGCTAAAGTCGGTGGTGCCACCAAAAAAGTCAGTACCATAGGTTGCGACGATATCGACGCCCTCTGTTTCGGTATCAAAGTCATTGGTAAAGTAACTCACCTTATCAAATCGATCGGCGTTGGGTATCCCTGCCATGGTCATATTGTCGATATGCTTTTGAGTGGTATCCTGCTGTCGGGTGATTGCAATACGATCGGTCACCTCAATATTGAAGTAATCGGCAGTGATTTCCACATCACCCAGGAATATGACCACCCCCATTGTATAGCTCTCAGATTCCTCTGGCTTCAGTTCGCCTTCACCTAGCTTATTGCTTGGTAAGGTTTGAACCTGAGTAATTTCACCGTCCTTAACATAGGTTTGCGTGCTGACTATGCTAGCCTGCCCCTGCGTGGGTGCGCGAAAGCCAGTGCTCGTTGAACCCCGTAATGTCAAAGAATCAGTTAATTGATAGCTAGCGCTGACCTTATAGTTGGTGGTATCACCGAAGCTGGAGAAATCTTCATAGCGAACGGCGCCACCCAGTAATAGTTCATCGGTTAGTTGAGACTCAACGTCGACATAGAGGCCATGATTGCGTCGTGAAAATGCGCCAG
>JASLVT010000168.1 GCA_030741175.1 Porticoccaceae bacterium | reverse complement strand
GAATCGCGCGAGATTATACAGCACAGGGTGAAATTGCCTAGCCTCCCGTTGCCGCGGGGCTTGGAGTTGGTATACTCCGCGCCCTCGTCTACACGAGCCGGAGTGGTGGAATTGGTAGACACAGGGGATTCAAAATCCCCCGCTGGCAACAGCTTGCCGGTTCAAGTCCGGCCTCCGGTACCAAATAACAACACCCACCTTTTTAGGTGGGTGTTTTTGTTTGTACCTCAAGGTCGGCGAGAAAAGTTCTAGAGCGCCTGATTAAGTGGAGTGTTAGTATGATCTCGGATAAAAGTCAGCCCCAACAGAAAGACATATAGCCAACAAAAATAGTTCGAGATTATTTCCCAATCTAAGCGTTAATAGAGTTGTTCCAAGGTTACGGTATCACCGCGCTCTAGGCTATGGATCAGAGCGCTGATTTTTCGGTTTACCGGCGTATCCAGACCTAATTTTTCACCATGCTTAACCACAGCCTCATTGAGAAACTCAATTTCAGTTTTTCTACCCATCGAGATATCTTCCCACATTGAAGAGCGGGCATGGGGATCAATATCTAACATAGCCTTGGCCAAGCGCAGAAACAACCAATTGGGCAAGCTCAGTATTACTGGCATCCAAGCAGGTTTGACCGCTGTAAACTGCCCCAGCTCGACCCCCTCTGCTGCGGCCACCTGCAGCCACTCGCGCTGAGCTGTAGCATAGAGCCTGCGCAGTTTACGATTCTCAAGCTGAGTTTTAATCGGTTGGTCGGCCACTGCATTAAGGGCATTGTTGAGGTTGAGTAGCAACTTGCCATAGATCTGGGGTTTCATATCCCTGTACAGCTCACAGGGGAACCCAATAGCACCCAACTGCTCAGCGAGCTGCTCTGTTATTGAGGTTCGGTGCAACACAAATGCCCCCTCGGTGCCTCGATGGAAGCGGGCATTGTCCATGCTCAGTATATTGAATGGTGTAATACCCTGCCAAAGGGCATTATTAGGTAACTGATCCTGAACCGCATCCAGACTGCCAAGACCATTTTGCATAAAAAATAGCTGGGCTCCATCCTCCGCTAGCCGCTTTAAATCGGCAACCGCAGCCTCCAGCTGATGACATTTCAGGGTCACAAAGACCGCATCAAAAGTTTCATCTGCCAGCTGGGTAATTAGCCCAGTGGGCATCACCTTTTCATTCTGGCCGGTATAGTCTGTAAGACTGATACCCCCAGCCTCCACAATCGAATCGCGGATTCGCTGACGACAAATCAAACTGACATCATGGCCGCAAAGCTGTAGCAGCCCGCCAAGATAACAACCGGTCGAGCCGGCGCCATAAATTGCTAGTTGCATGCAGTTATCCCAACCCTTGGCTCTGAATCACTAGGCCGAGCACTAAATGCTTAGATCACGAAGATTGTAATCCTTCAGTTCAGCCTTGGCGCTCTCATCCCAGTGAAAGGTCTTACCGGCCTCGACAAACGGCTGATATTGATAGGGCTCCTCATCGGGAAAGCGCCGCTTACGGGCATCAATGGCATAGCCTAGGGGTTTTGACCGCTCTTCAATCAGTGCTTCATCGTAGAACATTGGCTCACTATAAAGACCTGGCCCCTGAATCCCCAGCACTGATGAACGGCGGTGAAAACCAAAATTCACTGTCACTCTGGGCTCAAAACCGCAGTTGGGGAATGAGCCATGTAGCAGTTGCCGGTTGCAAATAATCACATCACCGGGATTACACACCAGAGGCACCATACCCTCGATTCGCTCACTGCCAGAGTCTGCAATCAATTCTTTAATATCAATTTTACCCACTTTATGGCTGCCGGGTTTTACCCAGACGCCATTGACGGCGGTACTGCCATAGACCTGAGCCATAAAATTGAATCCATGGATACCCTCATCAAAGTTCTCGCTATCCCAGTGAGTATCACCATCCTGATGCCAAGACACTGCAGCGCCAACGCCGGGCTCCTTAATAAATAGACTTTCATTAAAGGGCGCAAAATCACTGCCATTGATCGCCTCAGCCACACGCAATAATTGAGGATGGCCATAGACTCGCAAACAGCTCTCTGAGAACTGCAGAGAGCCAAGCAGTATAAACGGGGCGAACTCTGGCGCTGATGCACTGGCCTCCGGCTCAAACAATTTAACCTGATGACGACCGTTGGCAAGCTGAGTGCCCCCCAGCGGATCACCCAATGGTTTCGACCACACTAGGTTGGGGCCGACACAGTCTGCACCTAAGGCTGGCTTACCATCTTTGGTCAGTTTGCCATCGGGCTCGGAGGGATAGGACTCACGTATCCGATCCAAATCATCTTTAATATCCTGTAACTCCTCCTCAGCCAGCACATTCTCAAAGATATAAAATCCGTATTTGGAGTAGGCATTTAGGATATCTGCTGCCAGATTGCCCTGCTCATCGAAGCGAATGGCACCGCGGTTGTCCAACTCATAGGCGCTGTGCTCACCCTCAATTAAATAGTTGCGCATAGCCTCGGCATCCTCGCCATAATGGGCGGCACAGGCTTCAATAGATCGACTAATATCTTGTTTCATAAAAGGGCCTTTGTTAAGATTTTGCTGTTTTTATTATCAATCAATTTTAATGGGTAGTTAAATCTGTGGTCAAGGTTTTTTTGTTGAGGTCATTTCATGAGTAGTCCAGTCCTGGCAAGAGGAAATGTCACCCGCCAAGCGAACAAAAAATTGCGCCGCCAGCGCATCCTCGATATCGCCAAAAATTTAATCGCCTCTCAGGGTTTTGAAGCATTTACCCTGAGTCAGCTTGCCAAAGAGGCTGGTGTATCCACGCCCACTATCCACAACCTTTTTGGCAAAAGAGATGACATTTTCCAAGAGCTTGTGGCGCAGATGGTCAATACCATTAGTCTGGCTCTGTCTAATCCCAATATGACCGACCCTATAGAGGGCGCTGAAGTATTTACCGATAATCTACTGCATCTGTACAAACAGGATGAGGCATTTTATCGCTCTGCATTTATGGCCGCAGACCGCACCGGCTTATTTGATCCCGCACTACCTAGCGGTATCTTCAACCAGTCCCTGCAAATAGCACAGCGCTTGTGCACTCAAGCCTTAGAGGACGGTTTTCTGCAGGGCAATATAGAAACAGCCAAACTGTCACAGCAACTCTTCGCCTGCCAGCGGCTGGCCCGCCAGGACTGGGTCAATGGCTATATAGATTTAGACCGCTATCGCCAGCAGGTTTTGACCGGCATCTGTATTACCTATGCCGCCGATGCCACTCCGGATTTTCACCATCGCCTATGCCAGAAAATCCAAGCGCTCGAAGCCTCTGGATAACGATTCTGATTTATGCAAGTAGCGCGCGTTGGGCCTCGCATCAGGAAGCTAGACACCTACCGGAAATTTCTAGTGGGCTAAGAAATACAAGCCTGTCATAAACACTTAGCAAATGACGCGAAAGAGACTATGAAGCATCATTAGTAGTTACCGCATAGATACAAAATAAACTGCGTCAGCTTATCGACTCACCCTCTGTGGATACCGGTTGTCGGCGTCGCCAAAAAATTAAAAAGATACCCATAGCCAACTGCCATGCACCGTATAGAAGCATGGAAAATAGCGCCATATCCGCAACAGGGTTGCTTTCTCCCGCGACTGTTGGAAAGAGTGATACCTTAAGCAATAAGCCAAGATTGATATTTCTGACCACCACTTCCATCTCTATGGCTTTATTATCCTCACTCGCCAGACCAAAGCCCTTGGTCAGCCATATACCCACCAAGCTGAGACTAAGAATAAACAGACAAAGAACGCCAATCTCATCCGCTGATGTATTGGCAAAATTGAGCCTGCCTGCACCTAAAGAACCGAGAACTATTATGCCAATACCAATCAAAGAGCCCTTAACACAGAGGT
>JASLVT010000167.1 GCA_030741175.1 Porticoccaceae bacterium | reverse complement strand
ATCTTGCGCAACAGCATCGCTCGACCTGGACGCATGAGTTGGACTTGCGCTCTTTTGGTGATCTAGCCTGGTGGAACCATTAGTGGTATCCAGATATTACTCTAGCGGCGCTCAATAGAGACCATTATCGGTAATGGGTACCTCTAGTGCATTTGAATTCTGTTTAGTCGGTCCACCAATCATTTCATCATAGGGGCTAGAATGTCTAAGCACTGTCTCTGTAGCTTCCACACCCTGTAGTAATTTTTGTAGTGAGACTAAATTAGGTGCTTTGAGAAAAGCATTTTTGTTATCGGTAATATAATGTTCTTGACCATCAACAATAGCTGAAACCATATAGAGACTTAAATCGACAGAATGGTAGATCAGCTTATCGATAACAAAGTACTTGTTAAGTTTTTCAATGGGTATGGCCATGGTAAGTGCCCAACAAACGAGTAATCAAAAAATTCTTTAGTAGCCTACGGCTAGCGAGGCGATATAGATGATAGTTGGCTTGCAATAAAAAAGCCCTCCATAGAGGGCTTTTTTAGTTCCTTATAAATACGGACTAGATTAGCTGCATGGCCATATAAATCATGCACACCAATGAGCCTAACCAGGCCGCTGAGCGAAAAAATGAGGTGCCTGACATATACAGGGGGACGTAGATAATTCGTAGTCCAAGCCAATAAGTCGCTGCGGTAGTGATATCGACACCAATATGCATAGAGAGAAGACATAGCGCTAAGAAGGGCGCCAAGCTGGCTTGCAGGTTGTCAGTTGCTCGGTCAACTCGCTGTTGCAACACAGTGGTTGCTATTGGTTCATCGCGGCTGGACAGAAGCCAAGCAAAATTTTTCATATTTAGCGTCATAGGCAGTAGCCATATTTGGACCAGTGCAAGTGCCAGAGTGTAAATAATTATTTCTGTCATTTTATTTTCCTTTTATTGTGACGTGATGGATTGGGTTACTTTATACAGCAGAGCTTGGTTGTGATAGGTTGTTCCCGATGTCGCACCAACACCTGCAGGTAATGTTGCTGTGTAGGATGAATTAGAAGTATCTGCAATATCGATACTCATTGTGCGCTGATCGGTTGCAGTTAGTGCGGGGTAGTAGAGACTTGTTCTTACAACGACCAAATCGCGATCGAAGTCGATCATTATGTACTGACCATCGAAGCCCTGAGTCGCATAGATGCTGTAGGCCGGTGGGTAACTTGTACCATCAGATTGGGTGGTGGGCATTGTGGTCCAAAACTGAAGACCATAACTAAGAGAGACCGTCGGTATCTCATCTACCCTTGAGTCCACAGCAATATTTTTTATCTCGTCAATGTAGGAGGCGGGAATAACTTGCTCGCCGTCCCACATGCCATTGTTGAGTAACAGTTGACCAAATTTAGCGAAGTCTCTCGGTGTTGCATCAAGGCAACAGTAGGCCAAGTAGTTGCCATCCACCTGAGCACTTGGGGTGTTATCTCGCCACCAATTGGCACTCATACCTAGCTTTGAAAAAAGATGGGTATCAGCGTAGGTCTGTAAATCTTGTCCTGTAGCGAGAAATAGAATCTCTCCGAGAACCATTGTGTCGCAATTAGAATAGACCCAGTAACCGGATTCATAAGTTGGTCCATATCCATACCAAGGTTGAGGGATGCCGGTGGCGGCCATCTGTCGATTGATACAGGCATCCATTTGGTTGTCGGCGTAGACTAGATTTCCACCACTACCGCCACTGTCATCGGCACAGATACCAGGAATACGGGTATTGACGTCTGTACATATAAGGGGAAGACCCGATCGCATATCTAACAGGTTACGAATGGTGATTTGAGCGCGATCATCACCAGCCCATTCATCAATATAGACTGAAGCGCTCTCTTCAAGTGACTCAATAAAGCCCTGTTCAATAGCAATTGCCACCATCACGCTAGTAAATGATTTAGCGGTCGACCAAGAGCTGGCAAGGCTGTTCTTATCCCTGCTGCCAAATCGATCTTGCAAAGTCTGAGAATCACTACCTAGCTCGCTGACCAACGCAGACTTTTCGCCAGGCATAATGCCGCGATAACGCTCATACACGAGTTTGCTGTCTTTAATGACCAGTGCGGCCTGAGTATAGGTGCCGTCGACAAATGCTTCATCAAAGGCTGCTGAGATTATTGTGCTGTCCATGCCTACAGATTCTGGGCTAGCCTCTAACCAAACACTGCTGTCTGCGGGAGCGCTAGGTTCTAAGTCTTGTAGAGTATCATTCGGGTTGCTTGTGTTTCCGCCACCGCCACCGCCTCCGCAGGAAGCTAATAGACAGGAAGATAATAGAGTAGTTATCAGAATAAGATTAAGTTGGTTGAGTTTCATGGAGGCTTCTTATATTTTTCTTTATAGCTTATCAATAAACTATTGCACTTGCCTAGCATTGCATTTGGCTGAAATTGCTTTTTAAATAGAGAAAGGGTCGAGTACCCTTATCGGCGTATTATGCTATTTTGTTGCTTAATGGTAGGTTATCAAGCATACACAAATAAACAGAGACAACGGCATGACAGAGACACCAGAGAATCATTTTAATCAACCACTAAGTGGCAATCAGATGCCAAGATTTGCTGGTCAGGCGAGTTTTTTTAGATTGCCCATACAGCAAGATGCGGAAGGACTCGATGTGGCTCTATTGGGTATGCCCGTTGATACCGGCACTAGCAATCGTGGCGGTGCCAGATTTGGGCCAAGGCAAATTCGCACTGAATCTGTACTGGTAAGGCCCTATGGTATGGCCACCCAAGCCGCTCCTTTTGACTCATTCCAAGTTGCCGATATCGGCGATGTAGCAGTTAATCCCTACAACCTATTGAAAACCATCGATAGCATCGAAACGACCATTGATAAGGTGCTAAGCGCTGGTGCCAAGCCTATCTCTGTGGGTGGTGACCATACCTGTACGCTTCCCATTTTGCGCTCTCTAGCTAAATTGTATGGACCGATGGCATTGATTCATGTTGATGCCCATGCCGATATTAATGATGAGATGTTTGGTGAAAAGATCGCCCATGGCACGGTATTTAGGCGCGCACTTGAAGAGGGCCTTGTCGAGGGCTCAAAGATGTTTCAGATTGGACTCAGAGCCACCGGCTATGCCGCCGATGATTTTGAGTGGTCACGTCAGCAGGGCGCCACAGTGATACCCGCTGAAGACTGTTGGTATCAGTCACTAGCACCAACAATGGATAAAATCCGCGACATTATCGGACCTGATATGCCCACCTATTTCACCTTTGATATCGATGGTCTCGACCCCTCGGTGGCACCGGGCACAGGCACGCCAGAGCCCGGTGGTTTAACCGCTTCCCAGGGGCTGGAAATTATCCGCGGCTGTTTTGGTTTGCGCCTAGTTGGCTGTGATCTTATGGAAGTGTCGCCACCCTATGATAACAGTGGCAATACTTCATTGCTGGCGGCAAACTTATTATTTGAAATGCTCTGCAGTTTACCCGGTTGTATCCGTCGCCGATAACAGGATTTATTGCTGTGTTGTTAGCGGCGCTGGTACACCCTCAAATACCGTACCCCAAATTTTGATATCTTTAATGCGTGTTGGGTGAACCCGATAGGGGTCCGCCTCAAGAATCGTGAAGTCGGCTTTTTTGCCGGCACGAATCGAACCGATGTCGTCTTCGTAACCAATTACCCAAGCGGCGCCGATAGTGATAGCTCGTAGTGCGGCATCGACGCTGACCCGCTCAAGTTCGCCGGTTAGATTGCCGTTAATGCTTATTCGGTTGACTGCTGCCGATACCAATGTAAGTGGTTCAAGCGGTGCCATAGGGCTATCAGAATGCAGAGCAAATGGCACGCCCAAGCGCTCCAGTGAACCCAGTCTGACCATAAGATTGCCACGGTCAGCGCCTAGCCATTGATCGCTGTACATATCGCTGAGTATAAAATGGTAATAGGGGTTGGCTGAGACTACCGCG
>JASLVT010000166.1 GCA_030741175.1 Porticoccaceae bacterium | reverse complement strand
CACCTACTGGTTTGGATGGGTGTTTGCTCAGCTGCGATATTCTTTATCAGCCTACTCAGCCTACCATGGCTAGTATCAAAAATTCCCGTAGATTATTTTTCGCCCAAGAAGCGCCAACCCACTCAGTGGAAGGCTCAGCGCCCAGTGATGCGATTGATGATTCTAATCGGCAAAAATTGCCTAGGGTATCTATTATTGCTCGGTGGCATATTAATGTTAGTGCTTCCCGGTCAGGGGATTCTCACCATAGCCACAGGGTTATTATTGATGGATTATCCCGGTAAATTTCGTCTCGAGCGCAGAGTTGTCAAAACACCCGCAGTTCTCAAAGGTCTCAATTGGCTCCGAGCTAAGGCCAACCAACCGCCACTTCAGTAGATATAACTAAGATTCTGCTAAGTAACTGTTGTTACAGGTAACCTGCCATACAGAACTTCGCTCCCTATCGAGGGATGAGAAAGGACATTTCGAGTCACTGCCAGACCGGCTTTGAGAAATCGTAAAAAAGTAGCTGATTTTCGGTATTTGCCGAAATTTTGATCGCAAGCTAAACGGTTCTGTAACGGATTAGATATCCAAGTCTTCAGCGCTGGGTAACTGCCAGTCAATAGGCGCATAACCATGCTGTTCTAGATAGTGATTAGCAGCGGAAAAGTGCTTGCAACCAAAAAAGCCGCGATAAGCCGATAGTGGTGAGGGATGCACAGACTTTAGCACCAAATGTCGCGACTGATCGATAAACGCACCCTTCTTTTGCGCGTGACTGCCCCATAGCAAAAATACCACGGCATCACGCTGATCATTCAAGGCCCTGATTGCCTGATCGGTAAATTGCTCCCAGCCCTTGCCCTGATGCGCACCTGCATTCGCTTGTTCAACCGTAAGAGTAGCATTTAACAGTAACACGCCCTGTCTTGCCCAACTCACCAAACAGCCATGATCGGGTTGGACGATACCCAAATCAGATTCCAATTCTTTGTATATATTGGCTAGTGACGGAGGAAGCTTAACCTCGGGCAGAACAGAAAAACACAGGCCATGAGCCTGACCGGCGCCATGATAGGGGTCTTGCCCCAATATCACTACGCGCACTTGTTCGAAGGCAGTGTGATTAAATGCGGCAAACCATTGTGAGGGTGGCGGATAAATGATGTTACCCGCATCTTTTCGTTGCACCAAAAATTGCCTGAGGTGCTGCATATAGGGCTTCTCGAACTCAGCCCCGAGTACTGTCAACCAACTGGGATCCAACTTGACAATACTCCGATCAACCAAATCTATTCTCCCTATGCTCTAAATGAATAGCTTACTAAACGACTGTTCACGATGATATCATAGACACACATGTCCTCGTCCTCCACCTTCAATATCTGGCGCCTTACCTGGCCGACCATTCTCAGCAATATGGCCTTTATGCTGACTGGGCTTGTGTTCTTGAAAATTGCCGGTGGCATGGGTCTCAATGAGGTCGCAGCAGTCACCACTGGTCAGCGCCTATTTTTTATTTTGTTTGCGGTGATGATGGGGTTATCAAGCGGCACCACCGCACTAGTCGGCCGCTACTGGGGTGGCGATGACAAACAACGAGCGGGCCAAATTGCCGTTCTCTCGGTAATGATATTTTTGCTGGCTGGCCTCATGCTCTCAGCAGTCACCATACCCTTTCTAGATTATCTGGTGGGTATCTTTGATCTCACTAGAGAAGCCCATGTCTTGGCCGTCGACTTTATCTTTTACACCGTACTCTACGCTCCACCGATGCTGGTCGTGCTTGTTTTCAGCATGGCATTTCGTGCCACCGGCGACAGCAAAACACCGCTGTGGGCGGCGATTATGGGAGCTGTTCTAGGTGTCTATCTAGGCATCGTAGTCACCTTTGGCTGGCATGATATCAATGCTGTTGGCTTGTCTGGTCTCGCCATTGGTAATGGTATAGCAGCAATTATTACCATCCTGTTTTTCCTACTGCTTTGGGTATTCGGTAGGCTATCCTTTAAACCGGCCAATCCATTACCCAATATGCAGCGCAACACTTATGACCTGATAAAAATCGGCATGCCAGCCGCTATCGAGCAGATATTTTTCCAGAGTGGCCTACTTATCTTTCTGGTTTTTCTGGCGAGTTATGGCGACGCTGCCTTTGCAACTTACGGTATAGGCCTATCAATACTGGGGCTGATGATTGTGATCGCATTTAGTTTTTCCATCTCCAGCGCGACCTTGGTGAGTCAACACCTGGGTGCCGGTGATAAGCAGGGAGCATACAGTGCGGGCTGGCGTGCGATGCGCACCTGCGTCTATATAATGATAGGGGGTGGCGCAGTTATGAGCTTCTTTGCCCATGACATTGCTCGGTTTATGATCGACGATCCAGAAGTTATTGCGCTTCTCGTACCCTTTACCTACATTATTAGTTGCAGTCTCCCTTTGATGGGCATTGAGTTCAGTATGGCGGGAGCCCTCCGGGGCGCTGGCGATACAAGGTACCCAATGATGGTGACGGTGTTTAGCATTCTTCTGAGCAGAATATTGGTCCCCTTTATCTTAGTGCAAATTGGCGCGGCGGTATTTTGGCTTTATGCAACATCACTGCTAGATTTTGGGATAAAATCTAGTCTAAACATGCGTCGCTTTCGTAAGAGAGACTGGTTAAATTCAACACGGTATCAACATCTACCGATTTAACAGAGATCCAAATGCTCCAATCCCCTTCTGATACATTTGCAGTTGACGTTAACGATCGTCAAATTGCCTACTGGCTGTTCTTTTGTGCTGCCGTCATCTTTGGCATGATTTTGCTCGGCGGCGTGACAAGGCTGACCGAATCGGGCCTCTCTATGGTCGACTGGAAACCCCTTATGGGAATTATCCCTCCATTGTCGGAGGCTGATTGGCAACATATGTTTGCGAAATATAAGCAGTTCCCAGAATACCAAAAGGTCAATATGGGTATGTCACTCGAGGCATTCAAATCGATCTTTATGTACGAGTATCTACACAGAGTGCTAGGCAGACTCATCGGGGTGATCTTTATCGTGCCATTTTTGTACTTCTATTTTACCAATCGAATCAAACAAGGTTTGACACCCAAGCTTGTCATTATGCTAATAGGCGGTGGTTTTCAGGGCTTGCTTGGTTGGTATATGGTCAAAAGTGGACTGGTCGATCAGCCTGATGTCAGTCAATATCGGCTTACGGCACACCTTGGTGCCGCAGTGCTGATCTTCAGCTTTATACTATGGACTGCCTTTGATTTGGTCAGTGAGCGGACCCAACAACCCATAGAGCTTAGATGGTTTTCCTACAGTCTAAGCGGGTTGATATTTTTGATGATACTGTCGGGCGGGTTAGTTGCGGGCACCAAAGCTGGCTATGCTTATTCAACTTGGCCGCTGATGGGCGACAGTTTTATCCCGAGTGGTTTATATGATTTGTCACCGCTATGGTTATCGGCTTTCGAGGACATCACCACCATTCAGTTCAATCATAGGATGTTTGCGTACACAATTATTGTCCTTGTGGCGCTGTTCGCTGTGAAAGCGTTCAGAGCAAATATACAGGGGTCTGCCAGAACGGGGCTATTTGCCCTAATTGGCCTACTTATACTGCAAGTCAGCTTGGGCATAAGTACTCTGATTTACCATGTACCCATTCCCGTCGCCGCTGCACATCAAATTGTCGCGGTTGCCTTTTTAAGTGCCTCGCTGTTTATAAGTCACTGCTTGAGTCGTGCAAGTAACAGCAGCCTCAGTCAAACAATTTAATTTATTGGAGAAGTCAATATGAAGAAACTAGCCATTAGCTGCCTAGCAATGACATTATCTTTTACCGCTTTGGCCGGCGACCCGGTCGCCGGTAAAGCAAAGTCAATGTCATGCGCCGGCTGTCACGGCATGAACGGTATCAGTAATAATGGTATGTGGCCCAATTTAGCGGGGCAAAAAGCACCCTACCTCGT
>JASLVT010000165.1 GCA_030741175.1 Porticoccaceae bacterium | reverse complement strand
GAATACCGCTAAGGGCGCCGCTGTAGTGGAGTTAGCTTACGGTGCTCGTACTGAGTGGCGCAAAGTTGTGTGGCCAACCAAACAAGAGCGCAATCAGACAACGCTAATTGTCGTTGCGGTTATTCTATTGATGGCACTAATTCTTTGGGGTATTGATTCCCTATTGAGTTGGGCCGCATCGTTGATAATGGGTTAGGAGAGGGGCATGTCGATGCGTTGGTATGTGGTACATGCTTACTCGGGCTATGAAAAGAAGGTAGCCTTGGCGATTCAAGATCGTGTGCAGTTACATGGATTGCAAGATCGTTTTGGTGAGATTTTAGTGCCAACCGAAGAAGTTGTCGAAATGAAAAGTGGGCAAAAACGTACCAGTGAGCGTATGTTCTTCCCTGGCTATGTATTAGTGCAGATGGATTTGGATGATCAGACTTGGCACCTTATTAAAGAGACCCCTCGGGTGATGGGCTTTATTGGTGGAAAGGCCGACAAACCTGCGCCAATTACAGACAAAGAAGCTGACCTCATTCTGCAGCGCGTGCATGACTCTGAAGAGGCGCCACGACCGAAGACTATGTTTGAGCCGGGTGAAATGGTGCGGGTAACAGATGGGCCATTCAACGACTTTAATGGCACGGTTGAAGAAGTTAATTATGAAAAAAGCAAGCTGCGCGTTGCGGTGTCGATTTTTGGTCGGTCTACGCCAGTTGAGCTAGAGTTTACTCAGGTAGAGAAAGCCTGATTAATATTTGATAGGTCGGCAATTCCGCTGAGCTATCGGGGAGCCACTGAAGGGTTGCTGTCGCCAAAGACAGCTATCTGGAGGCGCTAATACCCATTGAAGGAGAAGTAAAATGGCTAAAAAAGTATCAGCTTATATCAAGCTGCAAGTGCCTGCCGGTCAGGCCAATCCAAGTCCACCTGTAGGTCCTGCATTGGGTCAGCACGGTGTGAATATCATGGAATTCTGTAAAGGTTTCAATGCGCAGACTCAAGGTATTGAGCAAGGTGCACCAGTGCCAGTGGTTATCACGGTCTATGGTGATCGAAGCTTTACCTTCGATATGAAGACGCCGCCCGCCTCATACCTGTTGAAAAAAGCCGCAGGGTTGAAGAGTGGTTCTGGGCGTCCTAACACTGAGAAAGTAGGCAGTGTTACCCGCGCGCAACTAGAAGAAATTGTTAAGACCAAAGAACCTGATCTGACAGCTGCCGATATGGATGCTGCGGTTCGCACCATTGCCGGCTCAGCCCGATCAATGGGCATTGAAACGGAGGGCGTGTAAATGGCCAAGTTATCGAAGCGCCGTCGTGCGATCAATGAAAAAGTTGAAGAGGGAAAACTCTATTCGGCAAGTGAAGCATTCGATCTGCTGAAAGAGCTCTCTACTGTTAAGTTTAACGAAACGGTTGATGTGTCTATCAACCTAGGCATCGATCCTCGCAAATCCGATCAAATCGTGCGTGGTGCCACCACGTTGCCTAATGGTTCTGGTAAAGACGTGCGTGTTTGCGTATTTGCCCAAGGCGATGCAGCTGAAGCGGCAAAGGCCGCTGGTGCTGAACTGGTTGGTATGGATGAATTGGCGGAGGAGATCAAAGGCGGCAATATGGATTTTGATGTCGTTATCGCCGCGCCAGATGCTATGCGAGTTGTTGGTTTGCTGGGTAAGGTGCTAGGTCCTCGTGGTCTGATGCCGAATCCAAAGTCTGGCACTGTGACGCCTGATGTTGCTGCTGCGGTTAAGAATGCCAAGGCGGGCCAGGTTCGTTTCCGTGCAGATAAGAATGGCATTGTGCATGGCGGCATCGGTGTGATTGCATTTGATGCGTCAGCGCTACAACAGAATCTTGAAGCTCTGATGGCAGATTTGGCTAAGGCCAAGCCTGCATCGGCTAAGGGCGTTTACATTAAGAAGATAACAGTATCTTCAACAATGGGCCCAGGATTACAAATTGATCAGGCCTCTTTGAGCGCCTAATCAATTGGCAGCCACAGGCTGCAAAAAAAGGCTTTGGGGTCCGAGCGCGCACTAGCAAGCTTGGGCCGTTAAAGACCGTAGGTACCCGCAGGGGTTTAATGGGTCTTAAGTTGGTATAACTAAAGACACACCTACGCAGGCGGTGAACCCATTCCAGGAAGTTTTACTGGAAAATATTCACCTAAGTGGTCGAAGTGTTTTTTCGACTGTAACTCAGGTAAATCGAGGAGATTTATCGTGGCATTGAATCTCGATGACAAGAAAGCAATTGTTGCTGAAGTAAACGAGACAGCCGCTCAGGCATTAAGCCTGGTGATCGCTGACGCCCGTGGCGTTGATGTGACCGATATGAATGCTCTGCGTGCCAAGGCTCGCGCTGAAAACGTGCAACTGCGCGTTGTTCGCAATACCTTGGCAAAACGAGCGTTTGCTGAAACAGACTACGCATGCGTAGAAGAAGTTTTGGTAGGTCCGTCATTGTTCGCCTTTTCTATGGAAGATCCGGGTGCAGCAGCGCGTTTACTCAAAGACTTCGCGAAAGATAACGAAGAGTTTGAAGTGAAAGCGCTGTCGATTAGTGGTCAACTGTTAGACAAAAGCCAAATTGATGTACTTGCCAAACTACCTACCCTGAATCAGGCGTTGGGTATGCTGGCAAGCGTTACATTGGCTCCGGTTACTAAGTTGGTGCGTACTCTTAATGAGGTTCCGGCTAAGACAACCCGTGCAGTGGCTGCAGTTCGTGATGCAAAACAGGAAGCCGCATAAGCGACTTCATGGTAAACAGATAAATTTAGGAGGCCCAAAATGGCCCTATCAAATGAAGATATTTTGAATGCAATCGCTGAAATGAGCGTAATGGATGTTGTTGAATTAGTGAGCGCAATGGAAGAGAAGTTTGGTGTTTCTGCTGCTGCTGCAGTTGCAGCTGCTCCTGTTGCTGCCGCTGGTGGCGGTGGTGAAGCTGCTGCTGAGAAGACCGAATTTGACGTTGTTCTTTCCGCTGTTGGCGACAAGAAAGTAAATGTTATTAAAGCTGTACGCGGCATCACCGGTCTAGGCTTGAAAGAAGCTAAAGACATGGTCGACGGTGCACCTTCTACTATTAAGGAAGGCGCTTCTAAAGACGATGCTGAAGAAGCTAAAAAGCAATTGGAAGAAGCTGGCGCAACTGTCGAACTTAAATAAGTTTGATATGCAAGCTGCCTGATTTATCAGGTTGGGCTGAAGGGGATTTCTCTTCGGCCCTTTCCTGCTTGTAAACGTGGGAATTTACGAGCAGAACGATTTTGAGAATGAACTCAAAGTTGTTAACTCCCAAATACGATAATCCCGAGGAATAAAGATGGCTTACTCCTTCACTGAGAAGAAACGTATCCGCAAGAATTTTGGCAAACTGCCAGATGTCATGGATTTGCCCTACTTGTTGGCAATTCAACTTGATTCCTATAAAAATTTTACGCAGGCAGGTGTTTCGGCCGAAGATCGAATGAATACCGGTCTGCATGCAGCACTGAACTCGATCTTTCCGATCGTCGGCTACTCTGGTCACGCGGCCCTAGAGTACGTTGACTATGTGTTAGGCAAAGCTGCTTTTGATGTCGAAGAGTGTAAACTCCGTGGGGTTACATTCTCGGTACCCTTAAGAGTTCGCGTCCGTTTGGTTATCTATGACAAAGAGTCGACCAATAAAGCGATCAAAGATATCCGTGAACAGGAAGTCTATCTCGGCGAGATTCCGCTGATGACGGATAATGGTACTTTCATTATCAATGGTACTGAGCGTGTGATCGTATCTCAGTTGCACCGATCGCCGGGTGTTATTTTTGATCATGACAAAGGGAAGACCCATAGCTCTGGCAAGTTGTTATACACCGCGCGAGTGATCCCTTACCGTGGTTCATGGTTAGACTTTGAATTTGATCCCAAAGATTTGCTTTATGTGCGAATTGATCGCCGCCGCAAGTTGCCGGCGACGATTTTATTG
>JASLVT010000164.1 GCA_030741175.1 Porticoccaceae bacterium | reverse complement strand
TAGACGCACGACGGGATATGCCAATCACCTGCTGTGCCAATCCTGACTGGCGCACTGCTAACGCTAAACTGGAGCCGATAAGTCCTAGGCCAACCACCACTAGGCGATTGATAATTGGTTTAGCACTATGCCTGTTATCTGCCATTATCACGCTGCTTCTTTTGGAGGTTAATAAGGTTAGAGCACCGCGCGCGGATAGGAGCCCAACACTTTGAGGTCAGCGACGCCGCTGCTCAGCTCTTCCAACACAGCTGCCACTGGCGCGTCATTGATATGTCCGGCAAAGTCGATAAAAAACACATAGGACCACTTGCTACTGCGTGATGGTCTTGATTCGAGACGCGTCATATCGACATTTTTGCGGCGGAACGGTTCAAGAAGGTCGTGCAGAGCACCGGTCTTATTTTGCACTGATACCACAATAGAGGTTCGATCATCTCCACTGGGAGGAACTTCCTCACGACCTATAATCAGAAATCTAGTTGAATTATCCGGATTGTCCTCAATCTTGTCATTGAGCTTCTCCAAGCCATAGAGCTGACAGGACATATCACCGGCTATCGCGGCTGAATTCCATTCACCCTGAACACGTTTAGCCGCCTCGGCGTTGCTACTCACAGCCACTCGCTCAACATTGGGTAAATGAGAGTTTAACCACTGACGACATTGCGCCAGAGACTGCGCATGGGAATACACTCGCGTGATATTGTCTTTGTTGGTATTGGGACCAATCAGCAAATTTTGGTGAATTCGAAGTTCCACTTCACCACAAATTTTAAGCGAGGAGTCTATAAAACTATCCAGAGTATGACTGATCACGCCCTCAGTACTATTCTCAACCGGCACGACACCATAATGGCAGGAACCGGCCAATACATCGCGAAATACCTCATCAATCGCTGCCATGGGAACACTGATAGCGGAGTCACCGAAATGTTTAAGTGCCGCTTCCTGAGTAAATGTGCCCTCAGGGCCCAAAAATGCCACTTTAACCGGCTGCTCTAATGCCAAACAAGCAGACATTATTTGACGGAAGAGTCTGGCCATCTCTTCGTTATCCAGAGGGCCGTTGTTCTGCTCCATTATTTGGCGCAATACCTGTGCCTCACGCTCCGGTTTGTAATAGGCGCTATCGCCCTGTTGCTTCTTTACCTCAGCAACTTGCTTTGCACAGCGCGCTCGATCACTAATGGCCTGCATAATCTGCAGATCCAATGCGTCTATCTGATCCCTTAACGCCAGTAATGGATTGCTATCGGACATTATTTTTCCTTTTGTTCTTCAGTGGTAACTTCTGCGCTATCGCCGTCGATATCATCTTCTTCTGGCTCGGCAATACGCGCCAAACCAACCAGATGCTCATTTTCTTTAAGACGTATAATTCGAACACCCTGTGTATTGCGGCCAACTACAGACACCTCATCACCACGGGTACGCACCATGGTACCCTGATCAGAAATCAGCATGATCTCGTCACCAGCGAACAACTGCGTCGCTCCCACTAGAGGTCCATTGCGCTCGCTGGCCTGTATAGCAATCATGCCTTTACCACCGCGACCTTTGGTAGGAAATTCATCGATAGTTGTGCGCTTACCATAGCCGTTTTCGCAAACGGTCAACAGATAGCCGTCTGGCTGTGGCACTACCATGGCAATTACCGCATGCCCCTCCGGCAGACGCATACCACGTACACCTTTTGACACGCGTCCCATAGCGCGAGCATCAGCACTGGCAAAACGCACCGCCTTACCCTCCGAGCTCAGAAGCATAATATCGCTACTATCATCGATAATCGCAGTACCTACTAAGTGGTCCCCTTCGACCAAATCGACTGCACGCAAGCCAACACTGCGTGGACGTGAGTACTGATCTAGCGAGGTCTTTTTCACTGTGCCATTGGCGGTTGCCATAATGACATATTGATCAGCACTGTATTCCTCCACGGGCAATATAGAACTAATACGCTCGCCCTCATCCAATGGTAATAGGTTCACCACCGGACGGCCGCGCGAATTACGACCAGCCACAGGAATTTGAAAGACCTTGAGCCAATACACTTTGCCAAGGTTGGTAAAGCACAAAATAGTAGCGTGAGTGCTGGCAACCAACAGGTGCTCCACAAAGTCCTCATCTTTCACAGCGGTCGCTGATTTGCCCATACCTCCGCGGCGTTGGGCTTGATAGTCTGAGAGTGGTTGTGTTTTGGCATAGCCACCATGGGAAATGGTTACTACGCGATCCTCCTCAGTAATTAAATCCTCTACTGTCAGGTCATGCTGAGACTCTACAATTTCAGTCCGTCGCTCATCACCAAACTCCTCTACGACGTCCTCCAACTCTTCGCGAATAACCGTCATCAATCGCGTAACATCCGCGAGAATATCTTGATAGTCAGCGATTTCCTCAAGTTTGACCGCAAACTCCTCAATAATTTTGTCATGCTCCATGCCCGTGAGCCTGTGCAGACGCAATTCAAGTATATCTTTCGCCTGTTCGGGAGACAGATAGTACTGGCCATCGCGCAGACCGTATTGCTCTTCCAACCATTCAGGGCGGGTTGCCGAAGTGCCGGCACGCTCCAACATATCAACCACAGAGCCTGGGCTCCAGCCTTTGGCTACCAATGCCTCACGAGCATCAGCTGGCGTTGTAGACTGCTTAATTAAGCTGATAATTTCATCAATATTTGCCAACGCAATGGCAAAGCCCTCTAGGGTATGAGCTCGCTCGCGCGCTTTGCGCAAAAGATAAATAGTTCTGCGAGTGACCACTTCACGGCGATGTCGAACAAAGGCCTCAAGCATCTCTTTAAGGTTAAGAATCTTAGGCTGCCCATCTACTAAGGCCACAACATTGATGCCAAATACTGACTGTAATTGTGTCTGCGCGTAAAGATTATTGAGCACCACTTCACCCAACTCACCGCGCTTGAGCTCAATGACCACCCGAAGCCCTTCCTTGTCTGACTCATCGCGCAACTCAGAGATGCCCTCAATTTTTTTCTCTTTCACTAACTCGGCAATACGCTCAATTAACCGCGCCTTGTTAAGCTGGTAGGGAATCTCAGTGATTATAATGGTCTCGCGCTTGGTCTTTTCATCGACTTCAATATCTGCCTTCGCCCGCACATAAATCCGCCCGCGACCGGTCCGGTAAGCTTGCACGATGCCAGCCTTGCCATTGATGATAGCGCCAGTGGGGAAATCTGGGCCCGGGATGTATTCCATCAACTCATCGACACTGATATCTTCATTTTCGATCAGAGCCAAGCAACCTTTCACCACCTCAGTTAAGTTATGAGGCGGAATATTGGTTGCCATACCGACGGCAATACCAGACGAACCATTGACCAGCAAATTGGGGATGCGAGTTGGCATCACCATTGGGATTTGTTCGGTTTCGTCGTAATTGGGAACGAAGTCGACAGTTTCTTTTTCGAGATCTTCAAGTAACGCATGAGCAATTTTGGTCATGCGAATTTCGGTATATCTCATGGCGGCGGCGGAGTCGCCATCAATGGAGCCGAAGTTACCCTGACCATCTACCAACATATACCGGAGCGAGAATGGCTGGGCCATTCGCACAATTGTTTCGTACACCGCAGAATCACCATGAGGATGGTATTTACCAATTACATCACCCACCACACGCGCAGACTTTTTATAGGCCTTATTCCAGTCGTTATTGAGCTCGCTCATAGCGAATAGCACGCGTCTATGCACTGGCTTTAAGCCATCGCGCACATCAGGCAATGCGCGCCCAACAATGACACTCATAGCATAGTCAAGGTAGGACTGCTTTAGTTCATCCTCAATATTTACCGGAACGATTTCTTTGGCTAAATCACCCATAATGTCTTTTTATTTCCCGAAATTATCGTACTTTTGAAGATGTTGGCTCAGCCTCAAAAACAGCCTTTGAACAAAGCCCAAACGCACTCGATTTAAAACCGAGTTACATCCCCTCTAAA
>JASLVT010000163.1 GCA_030741175.1 Porticoccaceae bacterium | reverse complement strand
AGCGATTTTGAACCGCCCATTGAGGGAGATGAGTTAGCTGGCTTAGCGCTTGAATCTGAGGTGGAATCGCGGCTCATCACCGATTCTGACTGGCATATGACGGCCGGCCCATTCTCTGAATCGCAATTTACCAGCCTCCCTGTGAACAATTGGACGCTTCTGGTGCAGGCGGTCGATCTGTGGGTGCCGGAAGTGGCGGCATTATTAGATCGATTCCGATTTCTACCCCCCTGGCGCATTGACGATATTATGGTCAGCTATGCTACAGACGGAGGAGGTGTCGGGCCACATTTTGACTATTACGATGTATTTTTACTTCAGGGGCATGGTCAACGTAGGTGGCAAATTGGTCAGACCTGCGACAATAACAGCCCGCTGATTGATCACCCAAATCTAAAAATTTTGGCAGAGTTCAATCCCATCCATGACTGGGTGCTAGAAACAGGCGATATGCTATATATTCCACCTAAAGTGGCTCATTGGGGTACTGCTATAGGTGAGTGCACGACATTTTCTATAGGCTTTAGGGCACCCTCCGCCACGGAGATGCTCGATGATCTGGCGACAGAATTACTCAGCCGTGGACCGGCACCGAGCTTTTTGACTGATCCGCCGCTAACGCCACAAATGGCCAGTGATAATATTGATGCGGCTTATATTGGGCAAATACGAAGCCTATTGTTAGAGACACTCAGTGATGACCAGTTATTGGCGGAGTGGTTTGCGCAGTATATGACGCAACCTAAATATCCCATGTTGTTGGATGAAACTGGAGAAAAGCGTACTGCCAGCATTCAGCGGACATCGCAAGAGACGGGGACTCCAAGTACAAGTCATTTCGAGAATGGCTTACCGCTCTAGGTATTAGCGACTTTCTTGAGCTACGGCACCAGCGCCCTGTCGGCGGCTGTCTGCGGCGCCATGTAAACGACCATCAACTGTCTTATAGATGCTCTGAGTAGCACCAAGACGCCCACTACTGTCGTTGATGATATGACCCATTTTTTGCAGTAACGCTTTACTGTCGACTGACAGTCCTGGTTCATAATAGATATTGTCAGGTAACCACTGATGATGGACTCTGCTCGCTGCTGTCGCCTCAGCAATACCCATATCAAACTCAAGCACATTGAGTATTATCTGCATCACAATGGTGATAATAGTGCTCCCGCCGGGGCTACCTGTGGCCAGTATGGGGTCGCCTTCAGTATTAAACATAATTGTTGGCGTCATTGAACTAAGGGGGCGTTTGTTGGGCTGAATGCCATTGACTATACCACCGATAAGGCCATAACCATTGGGAAACCCGGGTTTGGAGGAAAAGTCATCCATCTCGTTATTGAGTAGAAAGCCGGCGCCATCGACTGAAATCCCGCTGCCGTAGGAAAAATTTAGAGTGTAAGTGTTGCTCACCACATTGCCCCAGCGATCCCAGGTGCTGAAATGCGTGGTCTCAGTGCTCTCCTGCTGCTGCGATGGTGTTGATAAGGGCCGCTCATTCTCACTGAGTCCGGGTTGAATATCCTCAGATCGGCTTGCCTTATCCAGATTAATGCTCTCACGCAGGGTCTTCGCGTAGCGCTTATCCGTTAACTGAGCGACAGGTACAGGAAAAAAATCAGGGTCGCCAAGGTACAGGCTTCGATCTGCATAGGCACGGCGCATTGATTCAACCAGCCGATGGATATAAGCAGCACTATTATGGCCTAGAGATTGAAGATCCCAGCCTTCTAGAATATTCAGCATTTGCAGTAGGTGCACGCCACCAGAGGACGGCGGTGGCATGGCACAAATGCGATGTTGGCGGAAGTCGCCACAGACCGGTGTTCGCTCGACCACATTATAGTTGGCTAAATCCTCCATGCTGATCAGGCCACCAGAGCGCTGCATCTGCTCCACAATGAGTTTCGCGGTTTTACCTTGATAGAAATCATCGCCAGCCGTGGTTTGGATACGTCTCAACGTATTAGCCAAGTCTTTTTGTACAAGCCTGTCACGATATTGATAGGCTGAGCCATCCTTTTTATAAAAGTATTTCTTAGTGGCCGCATCTTTTTGCAAACGCTCTCGGCGAGTGCTGAGAGAGTCGGCCATATCAGGGCTGATTTCGAAGCCATTGCGCGCCAGATTAATGGCTGGTTGCATAACCTGCTTTAAACTGAGTTTTCCATAGCTGTTCTGCGCCTGGATAAGTCCTGCCACAGTACCCGGCACCCCGGAGGAAAAGATGCTAAATCGAGCCTTGGTATTATCCACGTCCCCTTCAGCATCGAGAAACATATCTTTAAACGCGGCGGCAGGCGCCATCTCGCGATAATCAATAGCAATGGTTTTCTTGCTTTCGGCTAAATACACCAGCATAAAACCACCGCCACCGAGATTGCCTGCACGGGGCAAGGTCACAGCAAGGGCAAAGCCGGTCGCCACTGCCGCATCCACTGCATTGCCGCCAGCAGCCAGTATCTCCGCGCCTACCTGACTGGCGAGCACATCCTGAGACACAACCATCCCTGCCTCACTAATTACTGGATGAGCTAGGGCTTTGGGTCCAAGCAACCTAGTGCTGTCAGACAGCGCCGGAGAGGTCTGCAGTATGCTGCAAAAATAGGCTGCTAGAATGATTAAAGTCTTGTGCATGGGCTACCTGCATGAATTTGAAGGTGGGCATTTTTCCCGATTGTTAGGGCTGTGGCAACCCTTGCGGAGAGGAAATTATCGTCAGTTTGTCTGAGTAGTCTTGGTTAGATATTAAATTGCCGTCTTCAGGTAACTGCAGATTTACTCGAGCGCTTCAGAGGAAACAATAACACCATTGTTATCGGCATACAGAAAATCGCCCGGGCTAAAAGTGACACCGCCAAATGTCACCGGAATATCGATTTCACCTATATTTTTCTTTTCGGTTTTCATTGGATGTACGGCTAATGCCTGAACACCAATATCGGTGGCAGCGATCTCATCCACATCGCGAATACAACCATAGATAACAACACCACTCCAACCATTGCGCGATGCCTCTGCCGCCAGCATATCGCCGAGGCAAGCCCGGCGTCTGCTGCCACCACCATCTACTACTAGCACTCTGCCCTGTCCTGCTGTACTCACTAGCTGTTTCACGCAGGAATTATCTTCAAAGCATTTAACGGTCACTATGGCACCACTAAACTGTTTGCGACCGCCATAGTTGGTCATCATAGGCTCTAGCACGCGCACAAGATGTGGGTATTGATCGCATAAGTCTGGTGTCGGCCGCATAATTACTGCCCCTTGGCCATTTGACGGTATCGGTGTAACAGCGGTTCGGTATAACCACTGGGCTGTTCCATTCCTTTAAATACAAGATCGCAAGCAGCTTGAAAGGCAATACTTTGCGCAAAATCATGACTCATTGGTACATAGTCACTATCGTCGGCATTTTGCGTATCGACCACTTTGGCCATCCTCTGTAGCGTCTCTAAAACCTGGGTTTTGGAGCAGATACCATGATGCAGCCAATTGGTTATATGTTGGCTAGAAATACGCAATGTGGCGCGGTCCTCCATCAAGCCGACATCATTGATATCAGGCACCTTAGAGCATCCGACCCCCTGTTCAACCCAGCGCACAACATAGCCGAGGAGCCCCTGAGCATTGTTATCCAGTTCAAGCTGGATTTCTGCCTCAGTTAACTTCTTATCGCCGAGCAGTGGTATGGTCAGAATATCATCAACACTGGCCATCGTGCGCTGAGCAAGCTGATCTTGCACGCTGCTTACATCAATCTGATGGTAGTGCATCGCATGCAATGTTGCCGCCGTCGGCGATGGTACCCAAGCCGTATTGGCGCCAGACTTGGGGTGGGCTATTTTAGCTTCCATCATATCTGCCATATTGTCTGGTATAGCCCACATACCCTTGCCTATTTGCGCCTTGCCCTTGAGGCCACAGGCTAAGCCGACATCGACGTTTTGATCCTCGTAGGCGGAAATCCACGTCATGGCCTTCAAATCAGCTTTTAGTGCAAAAGG
>JASLVT010000162.1 GCA_030741175.1 Porticoccaceae bacterium | reverse complement strand
CATTAAATTCGCCAGATCCCTACCAAAGCATTGAGCGTTTAACTACCGGTTACGGCGACCGCTGTCTCTGTGGAGCGGGTACAGTGTTAAATGTTGCACAGGTAGAGCAGGTCTATAAAGCAGGTGGAAAACTGGTGGTCTCCCCCAATACTGACAGTGCTGTGATTCAGCGCACTATTGAACTGGGTATGATCTCGATACCTGGTTTTCATAGCGCCACCGAGGCATTTACCGCCATTGATGCCGGTGCCCATGCATTAAAGCTATTTCCTGCCCAAGCTATTGGCACAGAGTATCTGCAATCATTAAAAGCCGTGCTGCCTCCTATTCCTATTATTGCCACTGGAGGCATTGGCAATCATAACCTGAATGATTGGCGCAGTGCCGGCGCGCAGGGTTTTGGTATCGGTAGTGATCTCTATCAACCCGATATCAGCGCCGATACTCTCAAGCAACGAGCGGCAACCATGGTTGCCGCATGCAAAACCCTTCCAATCTAACGGAATATAAGAGGTATTAGTTGTGGAGAGGCTAATCAACCAACTCGCTGTGACAAACACACTGGGTGAAGGTGTTATCTGGGATAATAGGACTGGTCTATTGCACTGGACTGATATCCAAGAGAAAAAACTCTACCAGTGGGATGGTCAGAGCGAGTATCCAACTGTTACTAATCTGCCCCATCGTCTCGGTGCTTTTGGCTTTACTGAACAGAGGGATGTCATAGTCGCCGCCTTTGATTGTGGTTTCGCTCTATTTAATATCGTCACGGGTGCCATGCAATGGTTAGTTCAACCAGACGAAATAGCACCAGGCTCTGGCCGCCGTCTGAATGATGGCCGCGTCGATCGTTTAGGGCGTTTCTGGTGTGGCTCTATGGTTGAGGATAACAGCCTTTGTGAAGAGTCCAGCGCCGCGCTCTATTGCTTGGATAAGGATTTCTCTGCGCGGACTACCCGTAAGGATATCGCTATTTCCAATGCCATCTGTTGGAGTCCTGATGGCAATGAGATGTATTTTGCCGACTCGCCAAAACAAATAATCTGGCGATATCAATTCGATCAACAAAGTGGCCAGCTATCTGAGCCTATTGTTTTTGCCACAACTGCTCGCGGTGCCTTTCCAGATGGTGCTGTCACTGATGCTCAGGGTTATCTATGGAACGCGCAATGGGGTGCCGCACAAGTAGTGCGCTATGCACCTGATGGCAGTATTGATCAGATCGTCAAAGTCCCCGCCAGCCAGCCCAGCTGTGTCGCTTTTGGCGGCACCGATATGAGCCAACTATTTGTTACCTCGGCACGGGAAAATCTCAGCCCCCAAGCACTGGCCACAGATCAACAAGCAGGACATCTGTTCGTCTATCAAACTGATATACAGGGCATACCAGAACCCCGCTTCAAATCTAGCTAGCAATCTTATAACAACGGTTTTTTGGACTGTGATAGCGACCGCCTTATTACTTGATATCGAAGCAGTAGCAACAGTACGCAACCTAACAATGCAGCGCTAAACGCCGAAGAGAAAACTTCAACAGCGAGCGATCGAGAATTAATCCACGTCAGTTGAGAACCCTATAACCACGGCCCTTAAGGCATTTTCTTACCACCATATCTTGTTTATGGCGACTGCGTTTATTGGACTTCACACCACCTAGCACAGCACCTGCACCGGCACTGCGTTCAGCAGTTTCACTATTACCAACCACGGCACCGAGTACACCGCCGACAACCGCGCCCTCTACTGCCCCCTCAACAGTGCGGCCGGCAACATTAATTTGTGCAGCATATTGCTCACAGTCAGCCAGATCCACCTGATACTGAGCCAAATCGACCCCCAGGGTATCAATAATTACTTGCTCTGGTGCACCGTAACGATAACCGCTGGCACAACCGGAGAGAAACAAGGCCATAGTCAGAGTAAGACATAGTTTAAACATCGGATTTACCTACTTCGTTAACCTATTCTTCAGTGCCAACGCCTGATGATGAGATCGGTTGACAGCTACTTAGATTTTGCATTGTTCATAATGCCACGCACGGCCGCCGGTAAGTCCGCTGGCAATACCACCAGCTTGGCATTGGATGAATTGGACATAGTTTTCATCGCATCAATATACTGCTCACCAAGCAGATACATGGCTGGTAATTCTTTGTCCTGAATGGCCTCATTTACCTTACTCAGGGCAGACTTAGTCGCCTCAGCCAATACCACCTGTGCCTCCGCATCGCGTCGCGACGCCTCCAAGCGACCATCGGCCTCCAAAATCGCTGCAGTCTTTTCACCATCGGCTCTGGTCACCGTGGCACGGCGCTCACGCTCTGCCGCAGCCTGCTCTTCCATAGCCTGCTGCATGGTACCTGACGGATTGATATCCTGAATTTCGACAGTTTTAAGAGTAATACCCCAGTCAGCAATATCATCCGAGATAGAGGTTTTAAGTTTGGCCTTAATCTGATCTCTGGATGACAAGGCATCATCCAACGCCATCTCACCAACAATAGAGCGCAACGATGTCTGTACCAAGGTGCGAATAGCCAACTCATAATCCTCTACCCCATAAACCGCTTTCTCTGGGCTTACAATATTTATATAGGCGACGGCATTGGCAATAATCACCACATTGTCCAGTGTAATCACTTCTTGGGAGGGAATATCTAGCACAATATCTTTGGTGGTAATTTTAAATGACACATCATCGATATAAGGGATGATTAAATTAAGACCAGGATTCAGCGAACAATGGTATTTGCCCAAGCGCTGCACCACCCATTTTGAACCCTGGGGGACCAGACGAATACCCTTATACAGCGTAATAATAACCAGCAAAAATACCGTGACAACAACAAAAAGGCCTTCCATTTTCAAACTCCTGTGTAAGGGTTATTTAAGTTTAGTGACAATCAAAACATCCTCGGCAATCTCCTTGATATGCAGACGATCACCCAAGGAAACCTCCGCATCACAAGAAAACGCCCATTCATCACAGCCCAATACCGCAGTGGTAAAACGCATCCTACCATTGCTGGTCTCTGTGGGGAGTTTAATCACTTTACCGGATTCGCCAATAGCAGATTCTCTGGCCAATCCCTCAAAATTGCGATCCGCTATTTTCGGTTTGATCACCATAAACCACAGAATGGTAAAAACCACCGATGAAACAGTCCATAAAAGCACCTGCCAGTTAAAGCTCATATCGATTGCCAAACTAACAAGGCCAACAACAATAGCCCCAAGACCAAACCACATTATGGTAAAGCTGGGAATAAAGATTTCGGCAATGATTAACAAAAGACCCAACACCAACCAGTGCCAGTACAATAATTGCATATCCATTTATCTGTCTCTTTTTACAAAATATAAACGGAAGAATAACAAACTTTAGTCTTTGACTGCATCAATTTGCCGCCCCATTATTAAAGCATCTTCTCGGCCATGGAGGGTTTGATAATAATCGCGTCGTTCAGCCAGTTGCTCAAAGCCCAGTTGCTGATACAGTCTGATCGCGGGAATATTGGATACTCTGACCTCAAGATAAAGATTTTTAATCATGCCAGACAACTGCTCGATACTATATTCCACTAACCTGCGCCCGAATCCCTGTCCTTGGAAATCAGGGTGAATGGCAATATTGTGCAACTCCGCTTGGTCCGCCATCGAGGCGACAACAGCGTAACCACGCACCTGTGTGTCGATAACCAAGCTATAAGCCTGCTGTAAACTCTGAGCAAATTGTGGGGCCGTCCATGGTGATGGTGAGACCGATGATTCGATAGCACATACCTCATCAAGATCCTCAGGTTGCATGGGGCGAATAACGTAATGACTAGTCAAGACTGGGTTTTGTGAACATGACGCATCGGTGACAGATAACGAATGGTCTGCCATGTCTGCCGCTTACACTCTGGCAGATCTATCATGGCCTGTAGCGAGGGCACCAATAATGCCGTTACCTGGGCAAAAACATCGACCTGTCCGTTACTAACGGCGGCCTTTTGCTTTTCAGTTAAAAGCCATTGCGCTGC
>JASLVT010000161.1 GCA_030741175.1 Porticoccaceae bacterium | reverse complement strand
CCAAGTGCCGCTAGGAATGCGCTATAATGCAGACGGTACTTTGATAGACAAATAACCAAGATTCTGGGGGCAACAATTTATGGTCGATGATCCAAAAGAGCCAACTATAGATTTCCAAGATTGGTTTGATGGCGGCGATATTTTCTATCGTTCAAAAGATAAGCAACGCTTTCAGCTCGCACTAAACGCACTGGTAGATGATGATTTAGGTTTGGCTGTAATTGGTACCAATGAGACCGTACTCGATCATTATTGTCGAATGTTGGTGGCTCGGCTCCGAGACCTGAATATCTTCCAAGTAGAGGTATTTCTACCGACAAATACAGACAGTTTGCTGAAACGCTTCAACGAAATGTTAGCGACCATGACCATGGAGCAAGCGCGACAGCCCGCCGATCCAGCTGCACCGGTTAAACTGCTAGTGGTCAATGATGCGAAGTCGGTGAATGAAGAGCAATGGGCTCTGCTAGTCAGGCTGCTATCGGATTTCCCCGGCGTCAATGTCCGCTTGGTCCTGTTTTTAGATAAAACTGGTTGGCCCAACTATGAGAAGCCGCTGACATTATTCGGTCGCAGGCTGTATCGCTGGGTGGTTGAAACGCCGACACTTGATGAAGCAAGTCAGCTGATGAAAGCAGCGGTTGAACATGGTTTTGAACGAGAAACAGAAACACTGCTGATGCACACCGGTCTGGGCGCAGCGATTCGGGGTGGCTATGCTGAGGAAGACACTGAGGATTATGCGCCACCTTTAGACCATGCTGATGAAAATGATTATTTGGGTGAAGACTACTCCGCAGACAACCCTTTTCCATCACAGTCTATGGAGTTTCTCGATGATCTCCCCGACGAGGATGAACTGGAGGAATCGAATTCAGGTAGAGGGCTAAATTGGTCGCTTATTGCCGCCTTTATTCTTAGCCTAGGTATTACTTGGGCCGTGGTATCCAGCTTCGATCATCAAGACACCAATCAGGTGGAAACTGTTATCGTGAAAAAAGAGCCGGAAGTCAGTCCGCAGAAGGGAGCGTCCGAGACCCTACCGGTCGTCACCGACGAACTAACTCAGATTGAAGAGACGGCAGCACTGATGGAAGCTCTTAGGCAGGAGCAACAACAGATAGAAGCGCAAAGCCAAACTATAGAGCCTGAGCCGACTGTTTCATCACCGCCTGTTGTATCGCCGGCTATTACAGCGGTCGAAGAAAAGCCATTAACGGCAGAGCAGAAGGCAATTGCTAAAGTTAAAAAAGCTCGCGCCAGTGATTTTTTCGTTCAGCATATTGTGTTATCTGAAAGAGCACAGGCAACGCTATATATTCAGCGCTACTCTGGGTTGAGATCCGCCACTATTGTGCCTATCAGAACATCGGCTTCTGTGGCCTACGCAGTAATTTCTGGACCTTTTACATCGCGTGATAGAGCTGAAGTTTTTGCTAAAGGCTACGGAAGACCTGCCGATTATTGGATTAGAGGAGCGCTTCAACTAGAGGCCGCCATAGATAATAACTGACCAGTTACGCTGGAAAGGTGCGACGTGATTAGTTCCGATGATGAGCTATTTCCAACCGAGGGACTGAGTACCCCCGTAACAGTGGAAGGCAAAGCCAATGTCAATAAACCACCAGCGCAAACAAAGGCTGAGGAACAGGCGGTAGTTGATCCAGTTGAATCGATCGCAGACATTATGGACTCTGAGTATGAAAATCCAGAGCTCACAGCTGCTTTGGCTGACCTCGGACTTAGTGTGGATGACAGCGCAGATGGCGCCAGTGAAAATCAACAATTTGCCGAACTCTTTGAGCAACGAATCGCTAAAGTAAGAAGCACGACTGCCGATATTGCTGAACAGTTAACAAAAATTTCCCCGCCCCAGTCTACTGAGGCCGTTGATTCGGAAGAGCTATGACTAATCAAGATGATAAAGACAATCAAGTCGATGAAACTACCCTCGACGACAATGCTGAAATGATCTCTGAGGAGAACGTTGAGGTCGATCAAGAGCCGGCCGCAGATGAACCAATGGATGAGGCCCTATCAGCTGAGGATCTAGAGCGATTTTCTCATGTGCTTAAAAACGCCAAGGATATTTCCGGTCGCTTAGAGGTACTGGTTCCCGGCGTTCTGGATACTGCGGACGCGACCAATAGTGCGGCGGACGTCAGTCGACGAGCTTCCTCGGCATTAGAGAATGGCCTGGACCACCTGCAAAAGCGCGTCAATGAACTGGTCGATGCCAGTGCTAAAAGTGCCGCATTGTCTGGACGTATTCTGTTGGGCTCGGTATCGGCGCTATTGGTGGCGATCGGCTTATTTGTGTTTATGTCATTCCAGCTGTCAGATCGGGTGGCGCAGGTCGATAGCATGATGCTTGCGATTAGCAAGCGGGTTGTAAAGATGAACTCGGGGCTTGAGCATTTCGAAAAAATGAATTACTCGATCAACCAATTGGCCATTAAGCAGGCTCAGTTTGCAGAAAACCAGACAGTTTTGGCTAAAGCAGTAAGCAATGCTGAAGCTGCTACCAAAAGTCTTAATACCGAAGTACCAGATGCAGCGGCTAAGCGTGTCAGCGCGCAAACCGATGTTTTGGCAGGGCAGGTAAAAAGTTTAAAATCTGCGCTGGTTGCTCAGGGTGCGCAGTTGGACAAGGTATCAAGCTCTGTCGTCGCTCTGGGATCGCAGCTCAAATCTTTTGAGGGTCAGGTCAACAATGTTTCCAAGCTTAACAAAGACGTGGAAGCGTTGATTACTCTAGAGCGCGACAAGTATCTGGATCTATTGCGCCGTCAAGTTGAATTAGAAGAGTCGCGGCAACCAGTGGAAGAGGAACTTGAAGAGGAAATTGACAACTCTTTCGTTGTCTATCCTTTTGTTAGTGCGCGCTAGTTTTATAGCAAAAGTTCTTCGTCATCAGCCTCAGGCTCAGGCTCCTCCAATAAGGTTTCCTCGTCACTCTCAGCTGAGGGTAACAGCAGTGAAGAATAAGGTTGCTTAAGGCTGAGATCAGTTCGCGAGAACAGCATTTCAGTGCTCTCATCCAGCGAAGCTCGTAATCTTGGTAAGTCATCTTCAGTTGCCGAGGCGGATTCAAAAGCCACATTATAAATTGTTGATATATGTTGCGGGGGTAGCCAGGATTCAACAGAGCCCCTCAATGTGCCAATCACTGATGTGGGTTTAGGTTTTTTTGATGTGGCTCCCGATTGCCCATGATCTAAGCCTTCCGCAAAAACACTTTCAATATGCTTTTTGATCACATGCTCATATCGAGGTTTTAGCGCCACAAGGTCGTTACTATTAAATCCCTCTGGCGGTTTTCCGCACATGGCATCCCAGAGTGCCTTACCTTTTAGTCCGAGAAAACTACTATCGGCATCAGTCTCGAGTTTCTTATCATCTGATTTATCGCCGTTGGCAGCAGTTATCTTCTCCAGCCGATTAACGCGATCAATCAGGTAGATAATCAGTATTACAGCCGCGGCTGTGCCGAGTAAAACGGCTAGGAGCAATATGGTAACCATCATGATGACCCTCGGTTATAGCATGACCCTTTAATCATGTTCGTCATCGCTATCTAACAACTCGTCTGTGCTTGAGTCAGACAATGTGTTTTGGTCAACATCACTATCTTGTCCAGCCTCGTCCCTCAAAAACTGTAATGTGACAAATGGCTGATCAAGATCCAAGTCCAGAGCAACTTTATCAGCGACCTCCTGGACCAGAGAAATGGCTTTATAGATATCAATCTGCATAGTTTGATACATACAGCCCAATGAAAAGACCTCATCGGCAAACTCTGGTGGGACATAGGTATACACAACACCATTGATTGTCTTGGCGGTTTGAAACGGACTTGCTTTCGGAGGCTCAGGTCGCGGTTTGCCCTGAGCAGCCGCGGTGGCACATTGATCTTGGTACGCGGCGGTTTTTTTAGCCCCTTCGACAAAGACTTTGTCCAAATGGGCTCGACAACGGATACCAATGCGTACTTTGTATGCGCGCGCTGAACGAGAGTCATCATTCA
>JASLVT010000160.1 GCA_030741175.1 Porticoccaceae bacterium | reverse complement strand
AATGGCAATGAGTTCAATAGCGTGCTTAATTTACCGATTATAGAGGGCAAGCTAGCGATGCGTATTGCCCTGTCATCAGAGGATATTGGCGGTTGGATTGATAATACCGCGACAGGCCAATCTGATTACAATGAAGCGGAGCGCGACTTTGTTCGAACTAAGATTTTATTCCAGCCCAATGACAGCTTTAACGCATCACTTATGTGGATGAGTTACGATTTTGAGCAGGACAATAACAATCACGAAGTAAGCGAAAGTGGCCTTGGTATGGCAGGCCTTTTAAATGTGGATGATAGGAGCGCTACCGATGAGCGCACGGTGAATACACCGTTTGCAACGCCTGTTACTGATGATTGGGATCTGGTGAATTTAACGCTTAATTATGAGATGGAAAATGCCAACCTAGTCAGTTCAACGGCTTATTTGGATCGCACCATTAACTACACGACGGAAACGGTCAATGCTTTCTTTCCACCAGGCTCATTTGGTTCTGTGCAGATTGAGGATCGCAAGGCTGAAGTTTTCACCCAAGAAGTTCGCATGAATTCCACTTGGGAAGGCCCCTTAAATTATACGGTTGGCGCGTATTATCGAAAATCTGATACATCTGAAACTCAAACCATAAGCTACCCGCCTGCATTGCCTTACCCTGCAATGGTGACTACAGGAACTTCACCTGTAGATTCCGAGTCTTGGGCTGTGTTTGGTGAGTTAAGTTATGCAGTTTCTGATCGCCTTACAGCCTCATTTGGTCTGCGTTATTTCGAAGAGGATCAGGAGCCATCAATCTTTATGTTGGGAGGGCCGGCCCCAGTTGATATGAGCCCTGAGGATCAGTCATTTGATGCGGTCACGCCGCGATTGAATCTTCTTTGGAGTCTGTCGGATGATGCGTCTGTTTATGCCACCGTGTCTAAAGGGTTCCGCAGTGGCGGGATTAATGGCGCTGGCTCATCTATCCCCACTTTTGGTCCAGAAGAGGCAATGCTCTATGAAATTGGTGGCCGAGGGCAGTTGTTTGATGGTCGTGTTTTCGTAGATGGAGCGATTTACTACACCGATTATGACGATGTACAGGTGGCAATTGCGGAAAATGGTCGCGCCAGAACTACTAATGTCGATTCGGCATCTGGTCCTGGAGCTGATTTAGCTGTTAGCGTCAATTTAACCGAGGCCGTTAAGTTTAGTCTGACAGCTGGCTATATTGACCGAGAGTACGACAAAGTCGACAGTAGCAATCCAGCCAATGTTGTTGAGGGTGATTCGTCGCAATATACGCCAAAATACACAGCGGCGGCGTCATTAGCGTATGACTTTGACTGGAGCAGTAGTCTGAAGGGTATGGCGAGAGTAGATATGTCTTATGCGGATAAATTTTCCGTATTTGTTAGGACCTTCCCGCCTCAACCAGTCCTAGAAACAGATCCGCTGACTTACTTAAATCTCCGTATCGGTATGATGGCCGAGAATTGGCAAGTTATGCTGAGTGCTGATAATCTGCTAGACGAAAAAGATGAGGTATTCCCTGGCGGTGCATTCGCCCTGGACACTTATTCCCGTCCGCGCACGCTATCAGTAAAAATGGATTACAACTTTTAAGAGATAGTTAGCTACACAAATAAGCATGGCTGTTGGCATGTTTATTGAGAAAAGACCCGTGCTATCCCACGGGTCTTTTTTCCTCTAATCCCGTTTATAACGCAGCCAAGAAAATGTCTAAAACATTGGTTGACGAATTGCTTCCCTTCACCGAGGGTGATGCAGAGTTTGAGCCATTAATTTTTAATGGTAAAAACAGTAACGCCATTTCATTGAGGTCTGCTCTATGAATGTAAGGGAAAATATCAATGATAATTAAGTCACGGAAAATCGTAGCCTTGATTACAGTTGCTGGCATTGTCGCGAGCCTTATGGGCATATCAGCGATAACAACAGGCAGCGATCAAGATATCTTCTTTGATTCAATTAGATCTCATTGTGGCAATGCCTTTTCGGGCAGTGTTGAAGACAGTTCAAACAGCACAACCTACAACGGCAGGAAATTTGTACTGCATATTCGTGATTGTTCAGACAGCCAAATTAAAATGCCGCTACATATCGATGATAATTCATCGCGCATACTGGTCCTGAGCAAAACTGACGGCGGCATTAAATTACAGCATGATCATCGCCATGCCGATGGCTCCTCAGAGGCATTAACACTGTATGGCGGCTATTCTTCTGCCGATAGCACTGACAAGGTTACACACTTTCCAGAAAGTGCGGAGTCCATCGCTATAACCAAGGCCCATGCGCCAACCCGAACCTATCCCAGTGTGTGGAGTATCATTTTAGGTGCCGACGATATCACCTACCAAGTGGTCCGCCCAGGCAGGACCATTAAATCTAAGTTTAAGTTTGCCGATCAGGTAGATCACCCCCCAATGGCGTGGGACCTTGCAACAGCGGAATCGGCCATAACACCGGCGGCACAGTTACTGGATCTAAGCGAGCGCTTTCTGGCGCTAGCTGAGAGCAACGATGATTTCCTGAGAAATGGTTCAGGGACTATAGAGCGAAGCCTTCCGGACAGGAGTTATAGCGGTGTACAGCAGGTCGCGGTCGAAGCTGGTGCGTTACTGAGCGAATTAATCGCCATTCCTCGCCAGCAATTATCAGCCAATGATCGGTTGACTGCCGCACTGCTACAGCGTGATCTTAAATTATTGATCGATGCGCCTGAGCACCACTGGCTGTTTTTTGATGTAACGCCCTACAATGGGGGCTATGTTGTTAACGCTGAGCTAGTGCCGGCGCTGAATAAAATTGATCTATCGGCTCCTGACGGTGTCGATCACTACCTATCGCTTTTTGTCGATAGCGGCCGCTTTATCAATGAGTTGGCCAGTAAACTGCAAGCGCAGCAACAGCGGGGCATACTCTTACCCAAGGCCGCTATCCCCGCTATTCGGACGATCTATTCCGGCTTACGTGACAATCTAAAAACTCTGACTGAGTTTACGCCATCGAGATTGGCTGGTGTGGGTGCGGATCAGGTTCGACGCCTCAAGCGTGACACTGCCAGCGCTCGACAGCAGGTGCTGAATCCTGCTCTCGATCGGCTCCTTGGTACGCTCGATGACGACTACATGGCACAGGCTCCAGAGGCTGCTGGCCTCTATCAGTATCCCGGAGGTGAGGATTATTATCAGTACTTGATCGAGCGGGAAACCTCGTTGGATCTGACAGCGGATCAGATTCACCAGATGGGTCTGCAGGCAATGGCTGATATCCATAAACAGATGCAAGGCATTCGTCAGCAACTGGGCTTCACGGGTACTGCGGCAGAGTTTCACCAACAGCTACGTGCTGATAAACAGTTTTACGCCAGCAGCCCTGAGGAGCTTGAGCAGCGCTACCAAAGGTATATTGATCGGATTGAACCTCGCTTAGGAGACTATTTTTCGCGCCAACCGCAGGCGCCTTACGCTGTAAAGCGCGCCAGTCCGATGGCTGAGGTGGGCATGACTGCGGGTTACTATCGCGGCGGTGCACCGGGTGAACCCGGATACTATTATTACAACGGTGCTAATCTCGATAGCCACTCGCTACTGTCGGCAGGGTCTCTGATCTATCACGAGCTGGTACCCGGCCATCACTTCCATCTCTCACTGGTAAAGGAAAATCAGGAGCTCTCGGTTTATCGACGCAATGTTAGAGTTAATGCCTTTGCTGAGGGATGGGCTAACTACGCCTCTCATCTAGCGCAGGAAATGGACATGTTTGATAACCCCTATGACCATTATGGTTGGTTATTAACCAATGCTTTTGTCTCCGCTAGGCTGGTGGTAGATACCGGTTTAAACCACAAGGGTTGGAGTCTTGATAAGGCCTCTCAATATATGTTGGAGAACACCTTTTCCAGTGCTGGCCAAGTGGCAACAGAAGTGTTGCGCTACTCCACCGATATTCAGGCTCAGGCGCTTAGCTATAAACTCGGCTATGACAAAATTCTGGCACTCAGAGAGACAGCTAAAGAAGCTCTGGGTGAGCGCTTTGATTTAGCTATGTTCCATGAGGCAATATTATCCAGGGG
>JASLVT010000015.1 GCA_030741175.1 Porticoccaceae bacterium | reverse complement strand
AGGGCTGCATTTATGCGAGACCAATTTAGGCCCTCTTTTGGCGACGCCATTGATGAAGTCAGTGATGCAGATTTTAATGAGGCGATCTTTTTTAATTTATTCCCCAATCTCAGCCCTTGGGGAGATTTTAATCCAATTTTTTATCGTTTCAGACCAGATGGTGATAACCCAGAACAATCATTACATGAAGTGATGTATATGGTGCCATTACCGGAGGGAGCGGAACGCCCTGCGCCAGCCAAACCCACTTTCCTCGACCTAGATGATGACTATACTGAGGCTCCCGACTTTGCTGGTTATCTGCTTAAGGTATTTAATCAGGATGCATTGAATCACCCTATGGTGCAAAAGGGACTGCATAACCATCCGAAGGGTGAGGTGATTTTTGCCAGCTATCAGGAGTCAAAGCTTCGACACTTTTATGAAACCTTAAACAAGTGGCTCGCCAGTGAGACTGCACCCAAGAGCACTTAGCGAGTACTCTTGGGCTGTTGCGGTGGGGGATGGACGACTGGTTGCTTAAAACTCCTTTCCCTCTTCAACTAATCGCACGAGGTAAGGGGATGGAGTAAAGGCCTCACCAAATCGTTGTTCAAATTCCCGCAATTTTGTCAGCACTTTTTCAAGACCAATGGTGTTGGCCCAGAACATGGGCCCGCCTTTGTATACAGGCCAGTTATAGCCTTTGATACAGGCTATATCAATATCGCAGCTACGCAGAGCTATACCTTCGTCGAGTACTTTGGCTCCCTCATTGATAACAGGGTAGAGTAGGCGTGCGAGTATTTCGTCTTCATCTGCTGCAACAGCCTCAATGCCTTTTTCTGCAGCAACCTGCTGAATAACCTCTATGGCGACCGGTGACAGGGTTCGCTGACGGTTTTGGTCATAATCGTAGTAACCGCCATTTTTCTTTTGCCCGAGGCGATCCATGCTCACCAAGACACTCTCCACTGTGCGTTCTGTTGAGTCTCGACCAAGAACATCGAGTCCAACCAGATCTTTCATTGCAATTGGCCCCATAGCAAACCCATAGTCATAAATTACCTTATCAATGATTTCGGGATTAACACCCTGCAGAATAAGATTATCGGTTTGATACCCTCTGACCTTCATCACACGGTTAGCAATAAAGCCCCAGCCGACCCGCGATAAAACCGGTGTTTTACCAATGGTCTTGGCGAGACGCATTCCTGTATTGATAACATCTTTGTCAGATTTGTCGCCACGGACGACTTCCAATAAATTCATTACATTGGCGGGAGAGAAGAAGTGTAGGCCGATGACGTCTTGTGGGCGTTTCGTTGCCTCAGCAATCTCATTGAGATCAAGATAAGAGGTATTAGAGGCAAGAATGCAGCCGGGTTTGGCGATTGCATCTATCTTGCGAAACACATCCTTTTTAATCTCCATGGTTTCAAATACGGCTTCTATGATGAGGTCTACCGACGACAAATCAGTATAATCGAGAGAAGGCGTGATTAGCGCCATACGCGCCTCAAGGGCTTGCTCGGTCATACGGCCACTGTTAACTGAGCGTTGATAATTCTTCTTAATCACGCTGATACCATGTTCAAGGGCATCTTGTTTTTGCTCTAATAATGTCACAGGAATGTTGGCATTGAGAAAATTCATGGCGATGCCACCACCCATGGTGCCCGCGCCAATAATGCCAACGCTGTCTATCGTCCGCACAGCGGTTGTTTTTGGTATATCTGGAATTTTGCTTGTTTCACGTTCGGAGAAAAACACATATTGTTGCGCTGCGGCATCGCGACTTTGTTGTAGTTCTGTAAACAGTTCACGTTCACGCTTTAGTCCTTGGTCATAGGGCAGATCCGCAGATAACTGGATAGATTTAATAATATTTTCCACTGACTTGAAGCCACGAAAACGGCGCGCATTTTTTTCCCTGAAAGCGTCATAAATATCGCTCTTGCCTTTATGTTCTGCGGTTTTCTCGTTGCGCTCGCAAACCAATAGGCGCGGTGCATCCTGTGCAATAAGTGACTTTGCAAAGTCGATGCTGTCCTTTATGAGATCGTCGCCTGAGCAGAGTTTATCGACCAGTCCCAGTTCCAGTGCTTCAGCAGATTTTATTTGGCGACCGCTGGTAATGATTTCCAGTGCAGCTGGAATACCGACCAATCGCGGTAATTTCTGTGTGCCTCCGGCGCCTGGCAGTAGTCCCAGCTTAACCTCAGGTAAGCCAACTCGAGTGTCAGCTGTAGCAACACGATAATGACAAGCCAGTGCAGTCTCTAGACCACCACCAAGCGGTGTGCCATGAAGGGCAGCGATAGTTAATTTTGGGCTGGATTCGATGAGTGCGATTACCTCCGGCAACAGGGGTGATTTAGGTGCGGCACCGAATTCCCGAATATCAGCACCAGCAAAAAAAGTTCTGCCTTTACAGGCCAGAATGATGGCTTGGACATCTGCATCAGCTGCTGCTTTTTCAAACCCCTTAATAATGGATTGACGAACGTCAAATCCCAGAGCATTTACCGGTGGGGAATCGATTGTGACAACGGCCACGTCATCATGTACTTCATAAGTTAGTAAATTAGCCATAGTGATATTAATGTTTTCCCTATTGATCTATCCCTAGCCATCAGAGCTTAATGCCGATAGATAATGTGTATTGGTTACTATCAGCAGAAATGTGCTAATAGCCTGTTGTTCAGCGTCTAGCCACCCGAGGGGCGAAAATTGTTATTGCCAGACCAGTCCTGTCTACTCGCCCAGGATGCCAAGGTTTCCAATTTTATCTCTGGTAGGCGCTCAAGCATATAGTCGGTATTTACCGCAAAGGGGGTAGTTGGTGAGGTGTTGTTATAGTGATAGACCTCAGCGATATAGCTAGCAAACCCCTTTCTATTCTCCTCCGCTACGGTATCGCCCATAGCTTCGACTAATAGTTGTGCAAACTCTTCTGGTGTACAGGGTTCGTAGGCTAGGTTGAAGCCAATAGCCTCGGAGAGTATAGCTGCTACCTCTGCACCTCTCAGTCGCTCTGGCCCGCCAATATTCATCCAACTACCAATCATGTCTGGTCGATCCAATGATGCCATCATGACTTTTGCAACGTCGTCGAGACTGATCCAATTGGCGCCAATATCTGGCGCATGGGGATATATGTATCTTTTTTCCTCTATCAACATAGGGCGTGCCCAGTCGGTAAGAAGATTATCCATAAATAGCACGGCGCCAAATACTGTGGCTGGGACGCCCGTTGCCCATAACGCATTGAGACCCCTGGTATTACCGCTATATGTATGGGAGTCACCAGGGCGATCAGGTATCCAACTGGCGGTATTCCAAACCAGTCGCTCTATCCCTACTTTTTTGGAAGCTCGCCCTAGTTTTGTCGCCAGCTCTTCACGTTTGAAGTTTAGGTGCAGCGGATGATTGTAAAAAACAAATTGAGAGCCATCGAGAGCAGCCTCAATGGATGTTTCGTCTTCTATATCCATGTACCGAGTTTGGACTTTGTCGGTGAATTCACCTAGATTGGGAGAATCGCTGCGTGAGAGTGCGCGCACGCTGTACCCTTGGTTGAGTAATTGTTTGACTTGCGCAAGGCCTTGCCGGCCTGTTGCACCCACCACTGATACTATTGCCACTGTTTATTCTCCTCGTTCTATTATCTGCACAGCCTTGCGCACCCATGGTAGAGACAAGCAATTTTGTGCGCGTTGGGATAACCGCATATCTGTCTATGGTTTGGACTATTGAGCAATGCTGTTATTTTTAGTTTTCTATGGCTTCACTCCTGCTCTAGAGGCATGCCGATAGTTTTGGCTATATTTTGATGCACTGTATGGAGCGCCATTTCATTTGCACCCAGTACCACATGGTAATCTTTGGATGCCGACATCAAGTTAGCGTAACCATTAGAGGCGACGCGATAGTCCTCATCTTGAACAACGGTGGCTGTCGCATCGTAGGCGGCGATACAACTGTCCCGATGGGCATCCGACTCAACACCAAAGGGCGCGTAAACCGCAAACTGGCAGCGTGTTTTGCCCACCCCATCTGGAAATAGGCGGAATACTTGAGTAAAGAAAACATTTTCAGCAACGGCGCCAAAAAATATTCCGGTATTAGGGAATAGGAAATGCACGCCGCCATAGATAGTTTCCGGCCATTCACTCTCATCTTTATCAATCAGATCACCTGTAGATAATTTGGGAAATTCAATGCGGTGATGAGGTCCAAAACGTTCAAAAACTTGCTTGTCGGTATAGTTGGTGTTGGCAATAGTGGATTTATGCAAAGTACTGAAATGATAGCTTTCGCCATAGGTATCGAGAGCGAACTTCCAGTTGGAATCTGCCGTGAGCACGCCTTTCTTGACTGGCTCTGCACGCCATAACTCTAGTTGTGCCAGTACATCAGCATAGTCTCCTAAGAATGCTTCGGCGTCTATCTCATCAGCATCTGGATTGGCTTTTACAAAGACTAGCCCAATATGCTCGGTGCAGGGAAGTTCAATAAGGTTGCGTCCACCGATAGCGCATTTTTCAAAGCCCTCTTTACCCGGCTGTCCAATCAAACGGCCGGTGCCATCGAACGTCCATGCGTGAAATGGGCAGGTGAATCTATTTTTTACCCCTGACCAAGGCTCGGCCTCTTCGACCAGTTTTGCGCCGCGGTGGGTGCACATATTTAAAAAGGCTCGCGCCGTACCATCCTTGCCTCGCGTCACCAGTATTGAGGGGCCCGCCGCTTCGAATAGAATGGTATCTCCCGTGTTGGCAATATCACCGGAGAGGCAAGCGACCAGAGGTTGTGATAGAAAGATATGTTCTCGCTCAGCTTGGAAGCGCTCTTCATCAATATAAACTGACTTATGCAAAGGTAGTGGCGCATCTGCCATTTGGTTACCTTCTTTCAGCATTTTTACTTGTTTTCGCTGCGATTCACGCGCACTGCGCGCCCGAACTTCGCTCCAATTTATTGATTCGTCAGGATTTTTCATCGTTGCTATTACCCGTTGTTATCATTGATGCAGTGAGTCTTGTGCTGCACTTGCCCTCTGTCTAAACAATAACCTTAAACGGGGCTCTAGGATATAGCGTTTTTAATAGGCATTAGCGGGGCTGTAGCCAGATCCGTGTTTTTGATAGTGGTAATCAATATCAGCCTGCATAATAGTGGACAGCACCTAATGTCTGAGATCAATTGATTAAGGAACAGCATAACTATGAAAACCAAATTAACGGAATTACTGGGCATTAAAACCCCAATTGTTTGTGGTGGCATGATGCGAGTAGGTACGGCGGAGTTGGCAGCTGCAGTATCTAATGCGGGTGCTCTGGGAACCATGACTGCTTTGACTCAACCCACACCTGAATTATTAGCCGCTGAGATAGACAAATGCCTATCGCTTACCGATCAGCCAATCGCTATTAATTTGACCGTCGGTGTGGTGTCTACTGATATTAACTATGATGATTATGTCGATGTTATCTGTAACAGTGGCGTCAAGATTGTAGAGACTGCCGGCCGAAGCCCCGAAGCTTATATGGCGCGCTTTAATGCTCATAATATCAAGGTAATCCATAAATGTGTGGCGGTTCGCCACGCCTTATCCGCAGAGCGCCTGGGTGTTGCAGTGGTCAGTATCGACGGTTTTGAATGCGCTGGTCATCCGGGCGAGCAAGATATTCCTGGGCTGGTTCTTATTCCCGCGGCGGTCGATAAATTATCTATCCCAGTGATTGCGTCAGGTGGCATTGCTGATGGCAGAGGTTTAGCTGCCGCGCTGGCCCTGGGCGCAGACGGCGTCAATATGGGAACTCGCTTTATTGCCGTGAAGGAAGCGCCAGTACACGACAATGTCAAACAGGAGATTTTAACCATGGATGAGACTCAGACACAGCTAATTTTTAGATCTTACAACAATACGGCTCGTGTCTATGCCAACAAAGTCGCCAAACAAGTGGTGGAATTAGAGGCTGCTGGTGCCGACTTTAGTCAGGTGCATCATTTGGTGTCTGGCGCCAATCAAGATGTTGCTTGGTCTACAGGTAAGATCGATAGTGGTATGCTTACTATTGGTATGGCCGGTGGTTTGATTCATGATGTACCAAGCTGTGCGACATTGGTTGATAATGTCGTTAATGAAGCAAAATCGATCATCAATGACAGGCTCTCGGCTATCGTTGGTTAATCCAGTTGGTGTATCCTGAGGCGATGCAATAAAACAATGATGGCTATGAACGAATTTAGAAGTGCACTTTTTATTCCCGGCGGCAATGAAAAAATGCTCAATAAAGCGAGCTCAATCGACGCAGATCTGATTATTTTTGATCTAGAGGATTCTGTTTTAGAGGCAGAAAAACCAAACGCTCGTCGGCTTGTACAGCAGGTGTTACAGGATGAGGCGCTTGCACAGCGATCATTGGCCGTACGAATCAATGCAATGGATACGCCGCATTTGCAGGAAGACCTTGCGGTGGTGATGGCTGGGCAACCGGATATTATTCTGTTGCCCAAGCTGGAAAATGGCGAGCAGTTGCTCCAGCTTTCGGCACTTCTCGATTCATTAGAGGTGAAAAACAATATACCGGCCAAAAGTACGAAAGTGATTGCTATCACAGGAGAAACGCCGACAGGTGTTTTGGGCTTTGACAGTATTGATAATCCCTGCGATCGTTTGGTTGGCCTCAGTTGGGGTCCCGAGGATTTAGCGACAGAGTTGGGTGCTACGGCTAATCGCGATGCCGAGGGTAAGTTCCTTCCACCTTTTGAATTGCTTCGTACCCTCTGTTTGCTAAAGGCTAAACAATTGGGGGTGCAGGCCATAGATACTGTATTTACTGGTATTGGCAACTCTGAAGGGCTTTCGGCCGAGTGCATAGCAGCTCATAGCATTGGCTACACTGGTAAGTTGGCGATTCATCCGTCTCAGGTTGAACTAATTAATCAGGCTTTTTCCCCGACTGAAGAAGAGTTAATTAGAGCGAAAAAGATTGTAGATCTATTTGCAGCTAACCCCAATGCAGGGGCGTTGCAATTAGATAACAAGATGGTAGATATACCGCACCTCAAACAGGCTCAACGTCTATTGGCGAGATCAAACAACAGCAGCTAGGTTACTGATGGCTCGATTTCTATTTGTCACTCTGTGACCATTCCGCTAAAACATCCGCTGAAGTGCTCATCTGGGCATTGGCGGGTGGCTCGCAGGGGTGATTGAGGAAGCGGGGTGCAGCATTGGCTTCAAGATTATTGTTGCGATTGAGAAAAACCTCGCGAGCCATATTATGGGGATGCTGTGCAGCCTCGTCGGGGTTGAGCACAGGGGAAAAACAGGCATCACTACCTTCTAGCAAATCACACCAATAGGCTTGCGGTTGATGACTGAAAAGTCGGCTCAAGGTAGCCTTCTGTACTGGCCATTTACTACTGTCGAGTTGATCAGCAAAGTCTTGATCAGCAGACAATCCGAGTTTATCTAATAGAAGTTGATAAAATTTGGGCTCCAATGCACCAATGGTAATGAACTTGTTATCACTGCAGCGATAGCTGTCATACCAATGTGGTCCGTCTAAAAGGCTCTTGCCTCGCTCATTACTCAATCTGCCGCCAGCTCGAGATGAAAAGAGTAGGTTCATCATATTGGCAGAGCCATCAACCATGGCTGCATCGATAACCTCTCCTTTGCCAGTGCGATGGGCATTAAAAATAGCCGCCAACATACCTATGGTGAGATGCAGTGCGCCGCCGCCAATATCCCCAATTAGTGTCGGTGGTGTTACTGGCGCATCGCCGGGCCTGCCTGAATACCAAAGTGCACTGGAGAGAGCGATATAATTAATGTCATGACCGGCGGCGTGGGCCAATGGCCCAGATTGACCCCAGCCAGTGACACGGCCATAGGCCAATTTTGGATTCTCTTTCAGGCAGATATCTGGGCCCAACCCCAGACGCTCCATCACACCTGGTCGCATACCCTCAATTAAACCATCAGCATGACGAATCAGATCCATCACCTGCGACTGATGGTTGGGGTCTTTTAGGTTTAGCTGAATAATTTTTTTTCCACGATTTAATACGGCGGCATCATTAGGTGGGGCTTTTGTCCCTTCGGGACTTGGACGTTGAATAAGGATTACTTCTGCACCCATATCAGCGAGCTGCATGCCACAGAATGGGCCGGGGCCAATTCCTTCCATTTCAATAATTTTAACGCCAGATAGAATGCCCATAATTAATACCGCGATCAGTGGAAATGAAGTTCCGTTAGTCGAAAAATTATAACAGCTTGGTCGTTGTGCTCGACATGCTTTTGTCATCACTAATACTAATGCTAAGACCTGTATAAGTATGTTAGTTTGGCGACTTGATAAACTATTTGTTGACGATATATTTACAAAAAAATAATACGTACTAATTATCTAAATTTAACTAAGAAAGGATCTGCAATGGAAATTAAAAATAAAGTAGCCTTGGTGACTGGCGGGGCTTCTGGTCTCGGGGAAGCGACTGCTAGAACCTATGTTGCCAAAGGTGCCAGCGTGGTGATCATGGACATGAATGATGAGCGGGGTAATGCGCTATCCGATGAACTGGGTGACGGTGCTATTTACGTAAACACCAATGTGACTCAAGAAGAGGATGTAGCGGCTGCTGTAGAGGCGGCGGTGAGCCATTTTGGCGCTATCCATATCTGTAATAATTTTGCCGGTATTGGCGGTGCGATGAAAACTGTCGGTCGAGAAAATGTGCCTCACCCCTTGGATCACTGGAAGAAGGTGATTGATGTGAATTTGATAGGCACATTTAATGTGCTCCGATTGGCAGCGGCACAGATGGCGACACAGGAGCCAGTGACTGAATGTGGATCCCGCGGTGTGATTATTAACACTGCATCTGTGGCCGGCTATGAGGGGCAAATAGGCCAATCTGCCTATGCAGCCTCGAAGGGTGGGATTATTGGTATGACCATTTGTTTGGCGAGAGATTTGGCTGAGCATGGGATTCGTGTGAATACTATCGCACCGGGCTTAATTCACACGCCCATTTTTAACAAAATGCCGGAGCATATCTTCAACGCACTAGAGGCGACAGTACTGTTCCCTAAACGACTTGGACGAGCTGAGGAGATTGCACACTTAGCCTGTTATATCGTTGAGAGTGACTATACCAACGGCGAGACCATCAGGATGGATGGCGGTATTAGGATGACACCAAGATAATGTAGCGACAAAGCAAACAAGGCATTTATTCGCTTCAGTGCGCCACAGAAATTGGTACTACGGGGGCGCCCTTAATAAATGCCTTTTTTATTGCGAATGTCTTATTAGACCAAGCCTTTTTCGTATTGCTGTAATACTGTTCTGGCGATCACCAGTTGCATGATCTCTGTGGTTCCTTCAAAAATGCGGTAGAGTCTGGCATCACGGAAAAAACGCTCCGCATCATAATCTTGTATGTAGCCGGCACCGCCATAGATCTGTACCACTCGATCTACGATGCGACCGCAGGCTTCCGAGGCAAACATTTTCACGCAGGCCGCTTCAAGTCGAATATCCAGTCCTTGATCCAGTTTGGAGGCGGCGTCACGCAGCATACATTCCATGGCGTAGATATCCGCTTGAGAGTCAGCAATCTTGGCTTGAGTGAGCTGAAAGCTAGTCACCTGCTCGCCAAATGCTGTGCGCTGCATACCATAGCGAATGGCGCTATCCAGCGCTCGCTTGGATGTTCCTAACGAAGCTGCTGCTACAGACAGGCGCCCATTGTTTAGAGAGTTCATCGCTACCTGAAATCCATTTCCCTCTTGGTCGCCGAGTAGTGCTGATACCGGCAGATGGACGTCCTCGAGAATCACATCTGCAATCTGTGCACCCTGTTGCCCCATTTTTTTATCTGGCTTGCCAATACTAACGCCCGCTGTGTCGGTGGGAACAAGGAATGCACTGATATGGCCATTTCGCGGTAAATCTTCGGTGGATGTTCGGGCAATCACCAAAATAACATCGGCAAAGGGGGCGTTGCTGATATAGCGTTTTACTCCATTGAGAATATAACCATCAGCCGTTTTTACAGCCATTGAGCGCATGGCGGCACTGTCGGAGCCTGAACCTGGTTCGGTGATGGCGAAGGCGGCAACGGCACCACTAGCTATTGCTGGGAGCCATTTTTCTCTTTGTTCCGGGGTGCCATTTTTGCTCAGTGCTGTGTTGACGATACCATTGCCGATAGCCATGATCGCCCGATAGGCGGGGGCGGCCCAAGACATTTCCGTGAGCGCATTCAGATACTGGCTGGCACTCATACCTGCGCCGCCATATTGCTCCGCTATATTGAGGCCGAATAGTCCGAGTTCCTGCATTTCCTCGATGATATGGGCGGGTATCTCGTTCGCCTCGATAACCTCGTTTTCAGCAGGTACCATACGTTCTTTGACGTAGCGTTTCAGCGTGTCAAGGAATAGGTTGTAGGTATCTTCGTCCATATGGTTATGATTCATAGTGCCTCTATCGATTTTCTATGCTGTGGCTAACATTCACTTACATAAATAATACAGATCGCTGGTGTGACAGCTCATTAAAGCCAAACACACCATGATAGGCGCCAATACCACTGCTGTTGACGCCGCCAAAGGGCATACCCGGAACTGCAACATGCATCAGACAGTTGTTGACGGTAACACCACCAGAGGATGTTTTGCTCAGTACCATTTCACTAAATTCATCGTCGTTGGTGAACAGATAAAGGGCCAGAGGTTTGGGTTGCTGTTGTATATGCGCAATGGCCTCATCTACCTCTTTGTAGGTAAATACATTGAGAATTGGGCCAAAGGTCTCTTCACCCATAATGCGGGCATCGGCAGGCACATTGGTCATAATGGTTGGGTGGATTGAGCGCAGTTCGGGATCGCCCGCTCCGCCGCAGACAATGGTAGCGCCTTTTTCTCGTGCATCATCGATGTAACCTTTTACCCGTTGATAGTTGCGCTCATCAATAATCTTGCCATTGGCCTCTGGGTTGAGTTTTCCATCTTTATAAAACATGGCCTGAAAAGTGCCTTGCACCACAGCCATAAATTCATCGACCATTTCTTCTGGAACCCAAATATTCTCAGGGCAGAGACAGACCTGGCCATTGTTAACATTGCGGAAGGCAGCTATGGTTGCAGCTGATGTTTGCAGGTCGGCAGTGCGATCCACTATCACGGGGTTTTTACCACCCAGTTCAAGTGTTACGGAGGCGAGATGTTTAGCGGCTGCGGCCATAACAATCTTGCCAACAGCAGGACTGCCAGTGAAAAAGATATGGTCTATAGGTAGCTCCAACATTTCATTGGCAAGGTCAACGCCGCCTTCAAACACTGCGACATCTTTTTCCTCAAATACTTCATTGATTATTTCAGCAGCGAGCTTGCTGACATGAGGTGCTAGTTCGTTGGGCTTTACCATAGCGCAGTTGCCCGCCGCTATAATGGATACCAGTGGTTGGAAGAGAAGCGCGAAAGGGTAATTCCATGGGCTGAACAACAACACAATACCGCGACTTTCAGAGGTTATTTTGGCTCGGCTTTCAACAAAAGGTGTTGGATCGGCCTCAACTGGCGCCATCCAATTGGCCAGTTCTGCCACCACCTGATCAACCTCGCCGTAGATGGGTGCGGCTTCACCTCGTCCGCCCTCGTCATCTTTACGCAAATCAGCGTGCAGTGCTTTTACTACATCATCTTCACGAGCTTGGATAACGGCCTTTAATTTAAGTAACTTGGCGATGCGCTCTTCAGCTGTTGAGGCTTTATTAACCCATTTATGTGCAGATTGTGTTGTAAATACAGATTGGAGTCTTTCCGATACCTGAGTCATAAAATTATCCTTACATAATATTAGCGTTGAGACATGGCATTCTGAAGTTTGCCGATGCAATTATTGGCGGTAACCAGCTACCTTAGGTTAAATACTGATCATTGATAATCACAGATCAGCTCGGTCTTGTGTACTAGCTACTATGCTAGTCTATCAGACAGATTTCTATTCAGTGTTGCATCTTTATCATGTCAAATGGCGAACGTCACTGCATTGAAAAGGTCACTGGATTGAAAAGGCCACTGGGTTGAAAAGGTACTGAGTTCGATTAATAGTCATGGGCATATTTATGCTGTTGTTGGAGAAGCTCAGGGGATAGAGGTATAGTTGGCCTCATTAAGAGCGCTGTTTGATATTTTTGCTGTCGTTAAGTGGCGCTTATAAATCAACGACTACAACCTAACGCCACAAGATCTGATTTATGCATTACTTTCGACCTCTTTACCCTTTTTTATTGGGATTGATTTTAATTTTATCTACCCAGACATTTTTCGATATTGCTGTAATAAATGGCTTGCTTCAACTTGTTCTATTTATCTTGGTGGTTTGTATACCGATTTGGCGCACTGGTCGCATGAGCTATGTGGATATTGGCTGGCCTTGGGGGCTCGTTTTACTGGGCCTTGTAGCGGTGGCTTATGGTGAGGGCTATTGGTTGCGCGTGTTTATTGTCAGTGCAGTGGTAATACTTATCGGATTGCGTATGGGTGTCGGCGCTGTAAACATGTGGCGTATGGGACTGTTGCAGAAAGAGTTCCCCCGTTACCAATATCAGCGTATCGTCTGGCAACAAGAGGGAAAAGAAAATACCGCCTTGGCACTGCAGGTGGATGCAATTTCTCAAGGTTTGGCCAATGCCTCTTTCTTGGCTTTCCCCGTGTTTATTATCGCGTCTAATTCCCGGTCAGAGTTTGTTGCTCTTGAATTAGCCGGTTTTATTTTATGGCTGTTGGCCTTTAGTATGGAGTCAATTGCCGATATGCAGAAAGTCCGCTTCCTAAGAGCCATGAAAGCTGCGGGCAAGCAACGGCAAGTGTGCAATGTTGGGCTGTGGAAATACTGTCGACACCCAAACTATTTTGCCGAATGGATGGTGTGGAATGGCTTGGTCATTGCAGCCATTCCCTCCTGGCTAGCGCTGAGAGGAGCGGAGTCTGAGTTCGTATGGCTACTGCTGGGTTTGGGCCTGTTGTTGGCATCTAAATTTATGTACAACACATTGGTGTATATCACCGGCGCTGTACCTTCAGAATATTATTCGGTACAGAAGAGACCGGGCTATAAAGATTATCAGCAACAGACCAATCGATTTTTCCCCGGTCCAAGAAAGTACCAGTAGCTAACTTAGCTCTAAGACCCCATAAATGCCTTGGCTTCTATGACAACCATCTCTCTATAGGTCTCTGGCATATCCCATGTGCCGAGAAACCCTTTAGGCACTAGGAAGTTATCACCTTTTTTATAGGTTTGTGCCTGCCCGTTAATATGGGTGAGCGTCACTTGGCCCTCAAGAACCGTGACAAACTCATCGAAGGGGAATGGGTTTTGAATATTGATCAGTGCAGGCTTTGCTTCATAGATGGCCACAAGGACTTCTCCCTGATGGAGGATTTTGAGCCAGTTCTCACCTGTTCCTCTGAGC
>JASLVT010000159.1 GCA_030741175.1 Porticoccaceae bacterium | reverse complement strand
GGGTAGGTGAGCTTCCCGGTGCACGGCCAAGATTTTTCTTCGCGCCAGGGCAGATTGAAAAGCGCAATAAAGAATGGGGTGCAGGTGTTGCCATGGCCAAGGCAATGGTAGCCAGTGCCGATGTTGCCACGAGAGTTGCAGGCGATATCAATATTGAATGGATCGATGGCGTGGCAAATCTCGCTGAGCAATGGGTGCTCTTACTAGATAATCAGATTGCTCCCAGCACAGGACTAATGGTAACGCTATGAAAAAATTAACTAGTTTTGCTCTGCTACTGGTTGTTGTCGGCTTTGTCGGTTGGCAAAAGCGCGTTGATATTCTTGTGTTTGCTGCGCCGAAGTTGCAGGAGTTTTTTAGGCCAGTTGCTGACCATCGTCCTATCGAATGGTCTCGAGGCCCTGAAACAGCGTCGCTCGGCCCCAATGAAAGACCGCCCAATATCGTACTGATTGTCACTGATGATATGGGCTTTAATGATATTTCTTTCTATAACGGTGGCGCTGGTGATGGCTCATTGCAAACTCCCAATATAGATGCTTTGGCCGAGCAGGGAGTGACCTTCACCAATGGTTATGCTGCCAATGCAGTTTGTTCACCCTCGCGAGCCTCTATTATGACGGGTCGTTACTCCACTAGATTTGGTTTTGAATTCACTCCTTTTTATAAAACCGGAGCGACTATTTTTCAATGGATGAATGATCTTGATCCGCAGCCGATTCCGCGTATTTTTGATTCAGAAAATATCGATAATATGAAAACCATTGGGGAGTTGGGATTACCGGCATCGGAAATAACCATTGCCGAGTTACTCCAACAGCGTGGCTATTACACCGCTCTTATTGGCAAATGGCATTTGGGCTCGGTGGGTGAGATGGTACCTATCAAGCAAGGGTTTAATGATAGCCTTGAGCTCGCCGGTGGGCTCTATTTGCCCGAGGCTCATCCCGACGCTGTCAATGCAAAAGTTAGCGGGGACCCTATTGATAACATGGTTTGGGCTATGGGTCGGTATGCCGCACGTTTCAATTCAGATGGAGATGTCAGTAAGGATTTTCAGCCCAGCGGTTATGTAACGGACTATTACACGGATGAGGCCATTAAAGTGATTGAGCATAATCGCCATCGGCCATTTTTCCTCTATCTTGCGCATTGGGGTATTCACAATCCACTTCAGGCTAGCCGAGAAGACTATGATGCGTTGTCCCATATTAAAGACCATCGTCTGCGTGTTTATTCCGCCATGATTCGCGCTGTGGATCGCAGTGTGGCTCGCATTACACAGAGCCTAGCGGATAATGGTCTAGCTGAAAATACGCTCATTATCTTTACTAGCGATAATGGTGGGGCCGGTTACATTGGTCTATCCGATGTTAATAAGCCCTTTCGGGGCTGGAAGCTTAACCATTTCGAAGGTGGCATTCATGTGCCCTTTATGGCGAAATGGCCAGCGCAGATAAATGCCGGTAGTCAGTTGGATGCGCCTATTCATCATAATGATATATTTGCCACTATCGCCGCAGCTGCGAAAATGGAGGTGCCTGCAGATCGTCAGATAGATGGCGTAGATTTGTTACCTTATATCCGCAAAGAAACGGCAGGTGTTCCGCATCAAACATTATTTTGGCGAGAGGGTCATCAGCAGACGGTATTGCATAATGGTTGGAAATTAATTCGCGCAGACCAATCTCACTTGCCGCAGCCGGCACCGCAAGCAAAATGGTTATTTAATTTAATCGAAGATCCCACTGAGCAAATAAATCTAGCGTCACAAAATAGCGACAAAGTGACAGAGTTAGAGAGCCTTTTGGCGGCGCATAATGCGGAGCAAGTGCAACCTCTATGGCCCAGTGTTTTTAATACTCCACAGCAGATTGATAAAACCAGTAATGAACCCATTGAGGAGGGTGATGAGTTTATTTACTGGCCAAACTAGCTTGTTGTTTTTACGGCGTCTAATATAAAAAAGGCACAGCCATTGAGCTGTGCCTTTTTTTGTCGGTGCTAAATGGTAAGACCGCCATCAACCACTATACATTCACCATTGGTATAGCTGCCAGCATTGGATACTAGGTACAACACTGAGCCTGCCATTTCATCTGGTTCAGCATGGCGGTGCATGGGGATGGTGGCGATGGCTTGATTATAGATTTTTTCATCGCTAAATAATGCGCCGGCAAATTGCGTCTTGGTCATGCCGGGAAGCAATGCATTCACTCGAATACCCAAGCCACCACATTCTTTAGCGAACGCTTTTGTCATATTCACGACTGCCGCTTTGGTAATGGAATAAATACCCTGCATCGGTCCTGGCTGCAAAGCATTGATAGATGCGGTATTGACGATAGCGCCACCGCCATTGTCACGCATCAGTTTGCCCGCTTCGATCGACATAAAGAAATAACCGCGGATATTGACATCGACAGTCTTGGTGTAGGCACCGAGATCGGTATCCAGAATATGCCCAAAGTAAGGGTTGGTTGCTGCGTTGTTAATGAGAATATCGAGCTTGCCATGTGACTGTTTAATTTGTGCGAAGCAGTTTTCAATATCACCCATATTGCCGACATGACAGGCCAGCGCTTCAGCGCTGCCGCCAGAGGCGATAATGGCATCAGCCACGGTTTGACAGCCTTCGATTTTGCGGCTCGAAACAATAATATGAGCGCCATTTTCAGCCAACAGTTTGGCAATTGATTCGCCGATGCCGCGACTTGCGCCTGTGACAAGGGCAACTTTACCGGTGAGATCAAATAGATTAGAAGTCATGATTTTCCCCAAATTTTATTGTGTAGTTAAACGGTTTAAATGCGCCTGAATAGCTGGCCGCATTAAGTTGCGAATGGTGCTGAAGGTGTTGCGATCTTTCTCTGCCAAGCTGGTTGCTAGGGCCACCGCCTGTGTCTGTAATTCTGAGGCCGGATAAATGCTGTCGACAATATCAAGCTCGGCACATTGTTCACCTGTATAGGCAGTTCCCATTAACATCATGTGCTTGAGTGCTTGTTTATTGGGTAGTAGCTGCACGATATCATTAGTCACAGGTGTAAAAGGTATGTTGATATTGACTTCGGGAAAACAGAAGCGGCCGCGGTCACTGCGCATTAACCTATAGTCCGCAGCACTGGCCAATATGGCGCCACCGGCATAGGCATTACCATTGATACAGGCCACTGTTGGTGCATTAAGCAGAGCAAAGCGGCAGAGGAGGGTCTCGAAAGCCAATAGGAATTCTACACGCCCTTTATCATTTTGTTGGGTTAGCCAGTCTAGATTAATGCCCGTGGAAAAGGTTTTTTTATGCTCACAGGTTAGCAGTAGTGCCGTATTGCCACTGTATTTTTCGACGCAGTCGAGGGCGGCTAGATACTCATGTATAACCTCTGAAGTAAAGCTATTATCGCCGCCATTGTCTGCATTGGTCAGGGTCAGAATATGAATATTATCAACTAACTGTAAATTCATTGTTGTCATGAGCTGATTCTTTGCGCCTTGTCTATTGAGACTGTATTTTTAGTAACCGGCACTGCCATTGACTAACTTTTTATAGAACTTTTCATCAAGTAGTTCATAACATTCTGATTTTGGTTGACGCACGTAGATAGGTTCATCCACCTGATCGAGATGATAGGCCTGTTGTTTCAATTTGCCTTTAAACAGTTTATAGGTGCCGGTAGTATCCTGTTCTTGCTGAAGTCGGACAAACACTGGACGAGCAAAAACAGGGAGTTCACGATCGACATAGGCAGTGAACGCCGCCACATCAAACTCATGATCTGGCTTTAGTGTAATTGCAGCCATCCCGGCTTTACCCTCAGCGCCGGGTACGTCGACACCATAGATATTACTGATCTCAACCTGCTCGCAGGCGTTAAGAATCTCACCGACTTCATTGGTCGATACATTTTCCGCTCGCCAGCGAAACGTATCGCCAACGCGATCGACAAATTGGTAATGGGGTAAGCCCATAGCAAAGCCTACATCAATTTTTCGCACTAGATCGCCGGTATTAAACCATCGATCTCCGGGTTCGCGTAGGTCAGTAAGTATTTTGTCATTAGTGGCATCGATGCTTTTATAACCATCAAACTTGTAGCGATCATC
>JASLVT010000158.1 GCA_030741175.1 Porticoccaceae bacterium | reverse complement strand
GATGCTGAGGAATTATTAGCCACGGCTAGGAAAGTCCGTGAACGACAAATGCCCTGTGATGTGATTACTCTGGATGGACGCGCATGGCAGGATACACAAACGCGCTTCGCATTCGAATGGGATCCGAGTCGCTATCCCGACCCAGCTGTTGTGATCGACGAACTAAAAGCGCTGAACTTTAAAATCTGCGTTTGGGAATACCCCTTAGTCTCAGTGGATAACCCCTTATTTGAGCAACTGTCTGCCAAAGGCTGGTTACTCAAACACCGTCAAACCGGAGAGACCTATCGCTATCAATGGGATACCAGCTGTTTTGGTGAGGTGCTTACCCCATTGCCTGAATCCGGTATTGTTGATTTTACCCATCCAGAGGCCTACCAATTTTGGTGTGACAGCCACAAGCCCTTGTTTGATTTGGGCGTGGATATGATCAAAGCGGATTTTGGCGAGCAGATTGAAGCTGATATGCTGGCCTTTAACGGCGATTGTGGCGATCGGTTGCACAATGTTTACAGTCTTCTGTACAACCGTTGTGTCTATGAAGCGGCTGAGCGTTACTCGGTATCAGGGCCATTTTTATTTAGCCGTTCTTCTTGGATTGGTTGTCAACGCTACCCTGCGCAATGGGGTGGCGACCCGCAGGCTGATTGGGGTGGTTTAGCAGCGAGCTTGCGCGGCGGACTGTCATGGGGGCTGTCAGGTGCACCTTTTTATGCCACTGATATTGGCGGTTTTTACGGTGATCAACGGGATGATGAACTCTATGTCCGCTGGACACAGGCCGCTATTTTCTCAGCCCATATTCGCTTGCATGGTATAGGCGCAAGAGAACCTTGGTCCTACAGTGCTGAGGCGGAGGAAGCCGTTAACCAAGCCCTTGCGTTGCGCTATCAGTTATTGCCCTACATTCATCAGGTTGTTACCGACGCCAGCACAACGGGGCTTCCTGCGCAACGAGCCATGGTGTTAGCCTGCCCGAATGAAAAAGCCGCCTGGGGATTTGAAGAACAATTTATGTTCGGCGATAGTATCCTCGTTGCGCCCTGTTTGCAGCCCGGTGGTGAGGTGGAGGTCTATTTACCGGCGACTATCAGCACAGAGTGGCGGCGATTTCCCAGTGGTGATATTTTTGCCGGTGGCTGTAGCCATAAACTTCGGCTGTCCCTGAACGAGTTTGCGGCCTTTGTCCCTGTGAATAATACGATTGCACTGGGACCCGACAAACAGTTTGTAGATGACCAAAAGCCGCCCGTTGCATCTCACTGGCCCCAATAAGTCGCGAGAGGAGTAGATTTTGGAATTCAACTACATCATTTCCACACTGGCATCCTGTGTGTTTTTTATGGGCCTAGTGGCTTGGATTTCCTATCAAAAAACCAAAGGGATTGCCGATACTAAGGATGGTTATTTTCTCGCTGGCCGCGGTTTAACTGGCGTGTTTATTGCCGGCTCCATGGTGCTAACCAATCTATCGGCCGAGCATCTGATTGGGCTAAATGGCTCTGCCTATGGCTACAATATGAGCAGCATGGCATGGGAAGTTACCGCGACCATTGCCACTATCGTGATGGCGCTGGTATTTTTACCACGCTATTTATCCGGTGCCTTTACCACATTACCGCAATTTCTCAGCAGTCGTTTTGGCGATGATGTGCGACGCATGACCGTAGTGCTATTTATGGTCGGCTACGGGCTTATCACCATTCCCTCGGTGCTATACTCCGGCTCCATTGCCGTGCTGCAATTATTTGATATACCCAATCTACTAAATATAAGTTACAGCACCGGCCTGACTCTGACTATTGTCTGCGTTGGCATCATTGGTGCTATCTATGCGGTCTTCGGTGGACTAAAAGCGGTTGCCGTATCAGATACCCTTAATGGTATCGGCCTACTGATTATTGGCATAACGGTACCAGTGTTTGGTTTTATTGCGCTGGGCGATGGCAATCTAGGTGCGGGCATTGATCAGGTTCTAACCACCCATACTGAAAAGCTTAATGCCATTGGCAAACCTACAGACCCCACCCCCTTCAGCACATTGTTCACCGGTATGATTCTCGCCAACTTATTTTACTGGGGCACCAATCAATATGTTATCCAACGTACATTGGGCGCAGTCAGTCTGGCAGAGGGTCAGAAAGGCGTACTTTACTCTGGATACTTTAAACTGCTAGTCCCGTTTTTTATGATGGTGCCCGGCATTATCGCTTTTCACCTCTATGGCGGTGAACTGCAATCTATCGATCTAGCCTACCCGCACCTAGTGAAAAATGTTCTACCTGTGTATATGTCTGGGTTCTTCTTAGCAGTTTTACTGGGCGCGGTTTTTTCATCATTTAATTCGCTACTTAACAGTGCCGCCACCTTGTTTGTGTTGGATATTTACCAACCCTATAAAAAGACCAATTTAAGCGATCAACAGCTGATCAAAGTCGCCAAGATTGCCTCTGTGATCATTGCCCTGTTCTCTTTTGTGGTGTCGCCGCTATTGCAATATGCGCCTGAAGGTCTATTTCAGATTATTCGTATTTTTACCGGTTTCTATAATATTCCGGTGATCACCGTAGTATTGGTGGGCTTGTTTACTAAGCGCGTGCCCGGATTTGCCGCCAAGGTCGCTATCAGTTTCCATGTGATTGCCTATGGCATACTCAAGTTTGTTATCGATGTGGATATTAACTTTATCCACATCTATGCCATTCTATTTGTTATTGAACTGAGCATTATGTTGATGATTGGCTATTGGATGCCAATGGAAAAACCTTGGCAGTTTATCAATAACAGCAAGGTTGATATGACCCCTTGGCGCTACGGTTTCCCCGTTGCTATTACCATGGTCAGTTGTGTGATTATTATCTACCTACTGTTTTCACCCATAGGGCTAGTGAATGGATTGAGCTCGGTATTTTGGCCCGCCATGGTTGCCGTAGTTATTGCCAATGGCCTGCTATGCTGGCTTAGCGTTAGATATTGGTATTCGAAATATGCGCAGTCTTTGCAGCAATAACAGATCTGTTGGATAACTCAATTATTAGGCAAGTCTCTCGGCTGGATAATTGGCAAAGGTATGGTCGGCCAACTGTTGCGCATAACCATTGGCATTAATCACATCACCCATCATTAATAATGCCGGAGAGGGTAGCGGTGTGGTTTTGATTCGCTGCGCAATATCATTAACGGTGCCGATCACCACTTGCTGATCGCTGGAGGTGCCCTGAGCAACCACCGCAAAGGGTTTATCAATGGGACAACCTCGCTCTATCAACTGACGGGTAATTTCTTGCAGATTGGAAAGGCCCATATAGAACACCACCGTGCTGTCTTTTTGCAAAGCGAGATCCCAATTAATATGCATCTTGCCCTGCTGGCGGTGACCGGTAATAAAGGTGACGGCATGGGCATGATCGCGATGAGTCAGTGGTATCTGTGTTGCTGCGGCGCAACCGATAGCGGCAGTAATACCTGGCACTATGGAACACTCAATGCCCTGTTTATTTAGATGATCTACCTCTTCACCACCGCGACCAAAGATAAAACAATCACCGCCTTTCAGGCGCACGACATTTTTACCGCAGCGCGCCAAAGCCGCTAAGAGCTCGCAGATCTGCTCCTGGGGAAGACTATGCTGATCTTTTTTCTTACCGACATAAATAAGGTCACAACGCTGTGGCGCATAGTCCAATAATTCTGGGTTAGCTAAACGATCATAAACAATGGCATCGGCCTGTTGTAATAACCGCATCGCCTTAACGGTAATTAATTCTGCATCACCCGGGCCTGCGCCTACCAGATAAACCATGCCATATGCTGTGCTATCGACCGGCTTTAAACTACCGCAATCAGGATGACTAGTTTTGACCAACGAGAGAATTTTATTGTTCATAAGGTTTCCATAGTTAACGGGTTAATAGCCTGACTACACCAGACTAAGTGTTTGAGAAATAAGCTGGTTAAGCTCCGGTACACAGGAGCCACAGTTGGTGCCACATTTGAGTTGTTGCCCTAATGCCTCGGTCGACTGCGCGCCATTTTCTATCGCCTCGGTAATCGATTTTTCACTGACTTTAAAGCAGGAGCAGATTAATTTACCTTCATCAGGTTGTGCGCTAGCGCTGATTAATGACCAATAGTTACCATTGAC
>JASLVT010000157.1 GCA_030741175.1 Porticoccaceae bacterium | reverse complement strand
GTCATCGATTGGCTTTGGGCAGTGGATGCTCTGGGCACTACCTGTGGTTTTGATCATGATCCCATTGGCCGGTAGCTGGATAATCCGCAACCTCAATAAGGGGGAGCCCTTGCTGATACCCAATGTTGGGGCTTGGCGCACTGAAGAGATAAGAGTGCTGACTATATTTGGTTTAACTGCGTTAGCCTGGATTACTCTGCGTGAGCCCTTTGGCGGCTGGAGTCATTGGTTTAATGTCCCCAGTGCCAATTATGCTGCTGTGGCACTGACATCAGTGGTATTGATGTTTGTACTACCCAACGGCACCGGTGGCAAACTACTGGATTGGCAGTCGGCCTCCAGTATTCACTGGGGCGTATTACTGCTGTTTGCTGGTGGTATCGCTATTGCCAAGGCTTTCGCGGTAACGGGGATTAGCGATGCGATTGGTCAGTCCCTCTCTGGCGTTACCAGATTGTCGATTATTGCCATTATTGCCATTGTCGCGTTAGCCGTGACTTTTTTAACTGAGATAACTAGTAATACCGCGACCACGGCCTTATTGATGCCAATTTTGGCGGCTGCTTCCCTAGGTGCGGGTTTCGAGCCGGCGACGCTTATGCTTCCCGCTGCATTGTCGGCTAGCTGTGCCTTTATGCTACCGGTGGCTACAGCACCTAATGCAATTGTCTTTGGCACTGGCAAAATCACTGTGGAACAAATGGTACGTGAGGGCTTTGCGTTGAATTTGATCGGTGCGGCAGTGATTACCGTAGTGGTTTATTTGTCGCTGGCTTAAAGTTTAGTTTTCTAGCAGAATCTTGATATTGTTGGGTTGCAAAGTAGCACTGCCAGCCAATGACAGTACCAATGTGGTCATTTCGTCCCATACCTGCGCCTTGCGTTGGCCTTTGATCCCACGGTCAATAGCGCCGGCCTGATGCAACAGCATGCGCAAATAAGCTGGGCTCAAACGTCGCAGCGCATTGCGTAATAGCGGGATTCGTTTATCCCAGACACCAGCACTTTTTAGCGCAGCATCGGTATGACTCCCCTGACTGACTTTTTCGCTTGCCACCACCAGAAGCCGCAGTTCTCTGGTAATAGCCCACAGCAATGGCACTGCGTCAGTCCCCTCATTTTGTAAACCGCGCAAAGAGCGAGCGGCGGCCTGAGCATCACCCATTAACATGCGGTCAATAAATTCAAAGAGGTTGTATCTGGCACTATCAGCGACCACCGATGACATTAGGTTGGCATCGACGACGCCATCCAGAGCGAGCAATTTTAACTTTTCTATTTCCTGCACTGCAGCGAGCAGATTCCCCTCAACGCGATCAGCTAAAATCTGTACCGCTTCATTGTTTGCCTCGATACCATTGGCCTGCAAGCGTTGCTGAATCCAACGAGGCAGTTGCGCGCCGGTCACGGGCCACACCTGAATATGCACACCCAGAGACTCGAGCGTTTTTAGCCACTTGCTATTCTGAACTCCCTTTTCGAGTTTGGGCAGAATGATCAGGAGTAAATTATCCGGATTCAAGTTGGAGCATATTTCTATCAGTGCTTTGCTACCTTTGTCGCCGGGTTTGCCACTGGCAATACGTATCTCCAGGACTTTTTTATCGGCGAACAGTGATAAGGAGTTAGCTTCATTGATAACGGGATTCCAATCGAAGTGCTGTGGGTTGCCCTCGAAATAAAATAATTCGCGCTCGGTGAAGCCTTGCTGTTGAGCCGCAGCTCGCACGGCATCCACTGACTCCTGCGCCAGTAGTGGTTCGTCGCCGCTGACCACATAGATGGGCATAAGTTGCTTTTGCAGATGGGCGTTAAGCTGCTCTGCTTTAATTTTCACTGGGGATTCCCTGACCCTGTAGCTTTATCAGCGGTTTCTGGAATTAGTCGCAGACGATTGAGAATTTGGTAGATAATATCAGCACGCATCCCCTCTTTGACCTGTTGCTCCTCGTTGTCCGAGGCGAGTACATCACGCTCATTAAACTCATATACACGTTCCACTGATGCAGTGGATAGTGGAATTAGGGTATTGCCTTTGGCATCCACAATAAGGAAGTCTACCTCCTCATTGAGTTGGTATTCTGCTACTCGTGCACTGGCATTCATGGTTCCGATGCGTCTTGTGCTTCTGAAGTCAACAATGACCACAGAGTAACTTGCATCGTTGGCGTTAGTCACCACTTTTACCCCATAAACATCAAGTGCTCTGGTGAGTTCGGCGATCAAATTACTATGTGAATCTCCGGATGACAGATGCAGACTGCCGAGACTCTGAGGGATTATCTGACTGTTGCGCAATTGCCAACCGCAGGCTGTCAGCAGTGTAAGGGCAGTTACTAGCAGTAGTGTGTGAACTTTCATAACAACAGTCTCAACAGATGGTAGTTAGTTGGCGACTATATTCACCAACCGTCCGGGAACGACAATAATTTTACGGATAGTCACCCCTTCAGTAAAACGCTGTACATTGGCATCTTCTAGCGCCCGCTTCTCAATCTCATCTTTTTCCGCATCCGCCGCTACTTGAATCTTGCCACGCACCTTGCCGTTGACCTGCACAACGATCTCAATGCTACTACGTACTAATGCGGCTTCGTCTACGCGCGGCCATGGCGCATCGGCAACAGCGCCTTTGTGGCCGAGTCCATGCCACAAACTATGGCAGATATGAGGAGAAATGGGTGACAGCAAGAGTACAGCACTGGTCAAAGCCTCACGACGCACCGCAATGCTTTGTTCTTCCTGATCAGATAGCTTAGATACCTCATTTAATAGCTCCATTACTGCGGCAATCGCGGTATTGAAGGTGTTGCGGCGCCCGAAGTCATCATTGACTTTGCTAATAGTCTCATGGGTCTTGCGGCGCAAATCTTTTTGCGCGTCATTGAGTGCATTAATGTCTAGGTTAACCAACTGTGGCTGTTCTAGATGATTGCTGACCATAGTCCAGAGTTTGCGCAGGAATCTGTGCGCGCCAGCGACTCCATCATCACTCCATTCCAGCGTTTGTTCTGGGGGTGCGGCAAACATGGTAAATAGTCGTACAGTGTCGGCGCCGTGCCGGTCAATAGCTGTCTGTGGGTCAACGCCATTATTTTTTGATTTCGACATCTTGGTAATGCCGCCGCTGTGCACCTTATTGCCCGTTGCTGTTTCGGTGGCACTGATTGTGCGGCCTTTGTCATCGCGCTCTACACTGACTTCCGAGGGTGCCAGCCAATGTTTGCGGCCATCGATTTCGGTGTAAAAAGACTCGGCTAATACCATGCCTTGACATAGCAGGCTCTTGAACGGCTCACTACTCTCCACCAGTCCTTCATCGCGTAATAGCTTGTGGTAAAAGCGGGCATAGAGAAGGTGCAAAATGGCATGTTCAATACCACCGACATATTGATCCACCGGTAACCAATAATTAGCTCGCTGTGGGTCGAGCATAGCACTGTCTAAGTCGGCGCAGGTAAACCTAGCGTGGTACCAGGAGGATTCCATAAAGGTGTCGAAGGTATCGGTTTCATGCTCAACCGGCTGTCCATTATGCTCGGCTTTTTTCCACTCTAGATCGGCTTTGATCGGCGATTGGATACCATCCATTTCGACATCAGTGGGCAGTAATACTGGCAGTTTTTCCAGTGGCACGGGGATCTCGCCCCCCTCTGCCAAATTGTACATAGGGATAGGTGAACCCCAGTAGCGCTGGCGGCTTACACCCCAGTCACGCAAACGATAGTTAGTCGTTACTGACCCCTGACCCTTGGCCTCTAGCGCACTGGCAATCGCATCGAAGGCAGCTTCAAATTCAAGGCCATTAAAATCTGCAGAATTGATAAGCACGCCTTTATCAGTAAAGGCTGCCTGATCGATATCACAGTCATTGCCGTCACTGGGCGCCACAACCTGTTTAATCGGTAGTTGGTATTTTTGCGCAAATTCATGATCGCGTTGGTCATGGGCAGGTACTGCCATCACGGCGCCCGACCCGTAGTCCATAAGCACATAGTTGCCGACCCAAACCGGCACAGGATCCCCAGTCAATGGATGCACCGCGCTGATACCCGTATCCATGCCCACTTTTTCCATAGTCGCCATTTCAGCTTCGGACACCTGCTGTGTCTGACATTGCTGAATAAAATCTGCAAGCCCTTGATTGGA
>JASLVT010000156.1 GCA_030741175.1 Porticoccaceae bacterium | reverse complement strand
CTCACCAAATACAGTGACGATGGGCGACGTCTGCGGCCACTGGAAGTAGTGTCAGACTATGAGGTAGTGATTCTTGACGAGTTAAATTTGCAGCATGAAGGTGCCAATGCCTCGTTGCTGAGACATAATTTTGATCAATCCTCACTGCTCTATGTGCCTGAAATCTATTGGCCCTATTCCAATGAGAATCTGTTGGTTATGGAACGCATCTACGGTATCCCGGTCACTAATATGGCTGACTTAGAGGCGGCCGGAGTCGACATGAAACTGTTAGCTGAACGGGGTGTCGAGATCTTCTTTACTCAGGTGTTTGAGCATAATTTCTTCCATGCCGATATGCATCCGGGCAATATCTTCGTCGATGTCAGCAATCCAAAAATGCCAAGTTATCTAGCGATCGACTGCGCTATCATGGGTTCATTATCCAGTGATGATCAATTCTATCTAGCACGCAATTTACTGGCGATATTCAAACGCGATTATCGTCTTGTTGCAGAGTTGCATATACGCTCTGGTTGGGTGCCGGCGGATACACCCGTCAATGAATTTACTGGAGCAATTCGCTCGGTCTGCGAACCTATATTTGAGCGTCCGTTAAATGAAATTTCCCTTGGCCATATGTTAATTAGCCTATTCAATACCGCACGACGCTTCAATATGGAAGTACAGCCTTCACTGGTACTACTGCAAAAAACTCTGCTGAATATTGAGGGGCTAGGTCGTCAGATGTATCCTCAGCTCGATCTATGGACCACCGCTCAACCATTTCTAGAACAATGGTTAAAAGATCGCTACTCGCCAAAAAGTATATTTAAACAGTTTAAACGCCACGTACCAGACTGGTTAGAGCATCTTCCGCAGATACCGCCACTGATATATCAGGCGTTACAAAACATGCAACAGCCGGAAGAAAAACCCGAGACTAAGCCACAAAGCAAGCAAAAAGCGTCTGACAAAATACTTAATCGTATGGGTATAGCGCTGGCGGGCATCGGTATTGGTCTCAGCTCATCGCAATGGCTAGAGGTAAGTAATCTCCCACCAGCCAGTGGTTTATTACTAATCAGTTTGGGGTTGCTGTTGTTGCTATTACGTTAGTTACAGTTCCGTTATAATGAAGCTATGACTAACTATCTTGACCAAATAGCGTGGAATTCTGACGGCTTAGTGCCTGCTATCGCACAGGACGCTGAGTCTGGGCGGATCCTTATGGTGGCTTGGATGAATCGTGAGGCACTTGAACTAACCGTAAATGAAAATCGCGCCGTATATTGGTCGCGATCACGACAAAAACTATGGCGTAAGGGCGAAGAGTCCGGCAATGTACAACGACTTAGAGAACTGCGCTTGGACTGCGATAATGATGTCATTACTATGCAGGTTGAACAGCTCGGCGGTATTGCCTGCCACACAGGTAGAACCTCATGTTTTTATTCCGTGTTGCGCAACGGTAACTGGCATGTGGTAGACGACGTCGTTAAAGATCCCAAGGAAATATATCAATGAGTCAATCGGTGCTCAGTCAACTAACAGAGGTCCTAGAATCGCGGAAACAAGCGAGTGCCGAGGAGTCCTATGTCGCCAGCTTGCATGCCAAGGGGCTAAATAAGATTCTCGAAAAAGTTGGCGAAGAATCAATCGAAACCATTCTTGCTGCACGTGATGCAGAACAGAGTGGGAAAAATGATAAAGTTATCTACGAAACAGCTGATCTATGGTTCCACAGTTTGGTGATGCTATCCCATCTGGGTGAAAATGCCGATTCAGTACTGGCTGAGTTAGCGCGACGCTTTGATCTATCTGGCCTCGAAGAAAAAGCACAAAGAACAAATAATAAGGAGACTTGAAATGGGTTTTGGTTGGCAGGAACTATTAATTATATTGGTGATTGTAGCGCTTATCTTTGGCACTAAAAAACTGCGTAATATTGGGTCTGATCTAGGCGGTGCGGTAAAGGGATTTAAGGACAGTGTATCCTCGGATACCGAGACGTCTGCATCTGACGAATCTACCGAAACTGTCGAGAAAAAAGACGCCGCAGAATAAATCATGTTCGATGTGGGCTTCTCTGAATTACTGGTTATTGCCATTATCAGCTTAATTGTGATGGGGCCAGAACGGTTACCAGAAACGGTGCGTACCATCGGGCTGTGGATAGGTCGTTTAAAGCGAATGTTTATCAACGCACGTAGAGAGTTGGAAAATGAAGTTGGCATGGATGAGGTACGTCGCCAACTGCACAATGAAAAAGTAATGACTGATCTGGAAAAAAACAAGTCTGAGTTCCAACGAACCCTGCAGCAAAGCAAAAATGACTTAGAGAAAACCGCGGCAGATATTAACCAAGCCATCGACGGTGAAACAGATAGTAAATCATGACTGATGAACCTGAAGACTTAGCAACCCAACCCTTTATGGCGCATCTGGTTGAGTTTCGCGATCGAGTATTGCGCGCGTTTATCGCTGTGCTCATTATTTTTGCCGGCCTGTTTTCCTTTAGCCAGCAACTATATCTCTATGTCTCTGAACCTATTCGAGAGTATCTGCCAGATACGTCAACCATGATTGCAACCGAGGTCGCATCACCGTTTTTAACGCCTTTTAAGCTGACACTGGTGCTGTCCTTATTTGCCGCCATGCCCTACATTCTCTACCAAGTATGGGCCTTTGTGGCGCCCGGTCTCTATAAACGTGAAAAAAGAATTGTTATTCCGCTATTTTGTTCGAGCGTCATTTTATTTTATGCCGGTATGGCATTCGCGTACTACATCGTCTTTCCCTTGGTGTTTCTATTCTTTACTAGCATTGCGCCAGAGGGTATCAGTGTCATGCCTGATATTCGCAGTTATTTGGACTTTGTCTTGAAACTGTTTTTTGCCTTTGGCTTGAGTTTTGAAATCCCTATCGCCGTGGTTATTTTATCTTGGATGGGTGCTGTTGACCCAGACAATCTGGCCAAGAAACGTCCCTATGTGTTTGTGCTGTGCTTTGTACTAGGGATGCTACTGACACCACCAGATATTATCTCTCAGACTTTACTGGCGGTACCAATGTGGCTACTGTTTGAAATTGGTATTCTATTCGGTCGTCTGATTAAACCAAGTTAGACACTGAGCAGAGCCTGATAGAGTAAATTTTTAATTGCTGTCCGCACTGTGCTGTGCAGGCAGAAATATCATGACTTTCCTTAATTAACTCTATGAGATATCTCTCCGCCAATATAAAACCAATGTTCTCCCTGTCGGATAAAAACTGATTTTTCATGCATCTCAACGATACGATTATTGTCTTTATAACTCGCCTTAAACTCTACCCAACCATTATTATTCTCTGTACCTGTACCAATAATCTGCAATTTAATCCACTCGGTGTCTGATCGGGACAATTCAGCAATGGAGAGATTTTTAGCCATAGGCGCGAACCAAGTCCTCAGCAAATATTCACCATAGTCCCCCAGTGCGTAAGCACTATATCGGGAGCGCATAAGTTGTTCTGGCGTTGTTGCTAGACGAATACCATCAAGTAAAGGCTGACAACATTGTGCAAACGGCTTGTGACTACCACATACGCAATCAGTATTTGTCATTTCTATACATCCGTTGATATATTTAGGCTGGTTCTATCTGCATCGGCTAGTTTAGAATCATAGCTCAGATTGTATCGGAAGTCAGATCATGCCAAGCGTAGATATTGTTTCAGAAATTAATACTGCTGAACTACTTAATGCCACTGATAATGCCAGCAGGGAGCTATCGACACGGTTTGATTTTCGCGGTGTTGAAGCCAGTATCGAACTGGCCAACGAGGTAGTCACCATTACGACCGAAGCTGACTTTCAATGTCAGCAACTGTTGGATATCTTTCGCGGACAACTTATCAAACGTAAAATTGATCCCCGTGTCATTGAATGTGACGATCAGGCAATACACCGCGGAAAAACATTTTCGCTGGAGGTGCGCTTTAAGCAGGGTATAAGTGCCGAGCTTTGTAAAAAAATTGTTAAATTAATTAAGGAACAGAAGCTAAAAGTACAGGCGGCCATTCAAGGCGATCAGGTGCGTGTAACCGGTAAAAAGCGCGATGATCTGCAAGCTGTAATGGCAGTGGTACGAGAAGCAGACCTAGGCCAACCTTTCCAGTTTAAAAATTTTAGGGATTAAATACGTCTCTTACTCAGCGGCGACAAACTTCATCGAAATACTATTAACACAG
>JASLVT010000155.1 GCA_030741175.1 Porticoccaceae bacterium | reverse complement strand
CAGGCGTTTTTCTCTATGTCGCTGGGTGTCGGCACCATGCTGGTCTATGGCTCCTATATTCGCGCCGATGAGAATCTGCCTACGGTGGGCGCACTGGTCACATTGACCGATACTTCAGTAGCATTTTTGGCAGGCTTACTGGTACTGCCGGCCATTTTTGTGGCGCAAAATCTTGGTGTGACTATTTATGCCGAGGGCGGCAATTTAATTGCTGGGCCCGATTTGATCTTTCAGGTATTGCCTGCCCTATTCGATGGTATGGGAGCCACAGGTTTGTTTGTGGGGTTAGCATTTTTTGTACTGATGTCGATCGCTGCGGTGACTTCATCTATCTCTATGTTGGAGGTGCCGGTTTCTTATGCGGTGGAAGCACACCAAGTTAGTCGTATTAAGGCGACATGGCTGGTTGGCTCGGCACTCTTTGCTGTCAGCGCCACCATTTGCTTTAACTTTGAGTCGTTATTTGGCTTTGTGATTACTCTGACCACTGAGCGCGCACAACCACTGCTTAGCCTGATGCTATGTATTTTTGCTGGTTGGATTTTCTATCGCAATAGTATTTTGCAGGAACTTAAAAGTGGTGCCCCCGATGTTGAGCAAGGGTTATTTTGGAAAATTTGGCCTGTGTATGTGAAGCTCTTTTGTCCGGCTCTGATTCTGATGACATTTGCTCAGGAATTCTAAACTCGAACAATTTATGGTGCTGGGGATAAAATCAGTCAGGTGGTTTATCAAAACACATTAAAGCCTTATCGTTATCATAAAGTCACTGCCAATAAAATAAGCCCATTGGCTAGTTCATACTGCAACCATTAATAAAGTACCATTTGGTACAACCATCACCCTATAATCCGTAGCGATGACTAGACCAATAACATCAAATTAGAGGGGAATTATGTTGCAAACTAGCTTACAGACAGTCGACAACAGTCGGCTCACCGTACTTTTTCGACTTGCATTGCCATCAGTTCTTATTGCTATCACCCTCCTCACCCCATTGCCAGACGTTTGGGCGGAGACCATAGAAAGGCCCGATAACGCTACCGCATTGGTTCAAACCAATGAAGGCACTGTGGAAGGCCTTGTTACACAGAGTTCGCAGGTCTTTTTGGGTATTCCCTACGCAGCGCCCCCAACCGGTGAACGCCGATGGCAGCCGCCCCATGAAGTCGAACAATGGTCAGGCGTTCGGCAGGCCAAGGAGTTTGGTGCGGCCTGTCCTCAACCCACCCTCCACGGATTGATTCCCAATCACCGGTCTCTGGGGGAAGACTGCTTGACTCTAAATGTCGCTGCTCCCATCGACGCAAAAGAGTTACCCGTCATGGTAATAATTCATGGTGGCGGCATGGTCGCCGGTAGCGGTGAATACAACTTCGCACTTGCGCCGATACTGAACGCCGAGGGCATTGTGCTGGTCACACTTAATTACCGTTTGAGCTCTCTCGGTTTCTTCGCCCACCCTCAACTCGATGGCAGTCAGGGCGTTAACTTCGGCCTTATGGATATGCTGGCATCACTACGCTGGATTAATCGAAATATCCGTGCCTTTGGCGGCGACCCAGACCAAGTAACGATTGTGGGCGTTTCCGCTGGCGCAATGTCAGTCAATATGCTGATGGCCAACCCCGCTAGCGCCGGCCTTATTTCCGGCGGCATTGCCCAGAGCGGCTATGGCACTTGGCCGTTACAACCACGCACAAAGCAGGTTACCTCACTGGCAAATGCACCCAGCGCTGAAGCCATAGCGCTGGAATTGGCTAGCCGAGCGACAGGCAAACCGAGCGACAAGGTAACATCAAAAGACCTCTATGCCGTAACGGCCGAGCAATGGACCAGTACGGTGCAGGGCTTCCACCTTCCGATTATCGATGGCATCAGTCAGATAGAGGAAAGTGGCGTGCTCTTCGCGCAAGGGAAACAAAATCCGGTGCCCTTTATCAGTGGCGGAACCAGTTTCGACGGTAGCGTCTTAGGCATATCGGGCGTTAGCCAGAAGGATCTGTTGGCCATCACAAAGGGGCAGTCCGAGCGTATGCGTCAACTCTGGGCCAAAGATTTTGCCGTCAGTGATGAGCAGGGCTTCAGTCGTTTCTTTGGTGACCTTCGCTACGTCTATGCGGCACAGAACATGACGGGCAGCATGCAACAGGTAGAGCGTCCCGCTTATCTGTATATGTTTGAATATGTTGCGCCGGAACAACGGGATCAGGTGCCCGGTGCGGTACATGCAGCAGATCAGGAAACCATGTGGACCAAATTCAATTTACCCATTGCCGCGACCATGCGTGACTATTGGATCAATTTTGTGAAAACCGGCAACCCGAATGGCACAGGGCTACCATCATGGCCAGCAGTAACCGAATCCAAATCAACCGTCTGGATGGTCTTCGGCGATAACGCCACGCAAAAAGATAATATCCATGCTGAGAAAATGGCGTTTATCGATGAGTTATGGCGGGCGCGAGTCGCACCGCTGTTGGCACCGCAATAATGCACTGGCCTGCAGTCTGATATGACAAACCCTGAGGTCAGGACAATGCCGATCAGCAACGGTTATTTGAGCTGACCTTATGAGCTGACCTTAGAATTGGCACATGTTAGAGGTACCAGCGAAAAGGCATCAACAGTCGCTGGGTTTTTCGACTCGTGGTAATGTTTTCGCGCATGCCAAATTTTAACAATGCGATAAAACGGCACGGTTGGATAAAGGTGGTGCACGAGATGATAATTCTGCGAGAGTAATACCGGCGTCAGCAACCACTCCATACCCACGCGATTGGATGTGCATTGGAAAGGCGCGTCTTTCGCCTGCGCTTGGTGCGGGTAGTGAGGCAAAAAATCAAAGGTGATGGCCAAGAATATCGCCGTGATACGCCCCGGAATAAGAAATAGCAACAGGTAATAATTTAGCCAACCGTTGACGCTGATCACTGCCAATACAACTGCCGCAAAAAGCAGGGCTAATAACATTTCTCTGCGTTCACTTTTTGGCCTTTTCATAAACACCGAGGGGTTTAAATAACGGTAGAGATAGTTGATATCCAGCGTCGTCCATTTCAATGGCAACAACCAACCTGGACCGCTACCAACATATAGGTCGGGATCTTTGGTTTTATGGTTAGTGTACTTGTGATGCTGCATATGAATATAACGAAAGGCGCGAAAAAATGGCACGGGTGACTGCAACACCGTAGCCAGTCGACCCACCCAATCATTAAGTGCGCGATTGGCGCTCACTGAGCCATGGGACGCATCATGAGCCGGCGTGAAGGACATATAGGCCGCAATGGTATTAAACAGGATGGCCCAAGATAGCGACAACATGCCCTCAACATAGGCGATTGTTGATAGGCTAAAGATAATTGTGGAGGCCACCAGAACCATGATGGTGGGCCATGCCACTGCAGGCTTTTTCATCAGGTTTTTAAAACGTACTAGATCATCAGCTTGATCAGCAATGGTGGGTTGTGCGTTCATTGTTAAGCCCAGTGCCTCTATGTTGCCTCAGGTTACCCGCTATCTTTCGACAGATCGCCAGAGTTTGGCAGAGCAAACAATGACAGTGGGGGGACAAATAGTGACAATAGGCGCAGCGCAGGGTTACACTTAGAACAGCAATTCCGGTCGACAGCAGAATAATTGGGTTAGATTTTTTAGGTTGCCTGCATATGCGAAGCCACAAACATTCTCCCTCAAGCTATGCCCGTATCCTATTTCGCTATTTGGGACTTAGCGAAGACAACTGTGATGAATACTTTAAGGGCACCGATGTATCTTATAAGGAATTAATGACTCTGGATGGCACCATTGCTCGCGACGATATGGTTAATATCTATATGAATGCACTGGCCATCTCCGGCCGTGAAGATCTAGGGCTGTTGGTCGGAACCCAATTAAATTTACCAACCCATGGCCCCCTGGGTGTGGCGGCGTTTAGTGGGCCGGACCTGCGCACTGCAGTGTCATTGCTCGCTCAATATGGGCAAACGCGCGTGGAATTTTTTAATACCACCGTCAGTGAACATCCCGCGGGTCTGAAAATCCATTTTGCTGAAAATTTCGATTTGGCGGAGTTGCGATTATTTATAACCGAAACGGTACTGAGTGGACTGTTCTCGGCGATAGAGTTTTTTGTCGGCGCCGGTCAGTTTAAAGGGCAAGCCTATTTTTCCTATGCAAAGCCAAGCTATTGGCAAAAGTATCATGATGCGTTTGGTGACAATATA
>JASLVT010000154.1 GCA_030741175.1 Porticoccaceae bacterium | reverse complement strand
CGTCAATCCATCAAAACTCAAGGATGATCTTGTTGGCCACCTTGTTGAATTGACAGGTGGTGGAGCCGATTATTCTTTTGAATGTATCGGCAATGTCGATGTGATGCGTCAGGCGTTGGAGTGCTGTCATAAGGGCTGGGGCGAAAGCTGCATTGTGGGAGTTGCCGGTGCGGGCAAGGAAATTGCCACCAGACCTTTCCAGCTGGTCACCGGTCGCTCATGGCGCGGTACCGCCTTTGGTGGCGCGCGTGGGCGCACCGATGTGCCAAGAATTGTTGATTGGTATATGGATGGCAAGATCAATATTGATGATCTGATTACCCATAAGATGCCACTGGAAGATATCAATAAGGCGTTTGATTTAATGCATGCAGGTGAGAGTATCCGTTCCGTGGTGGAGTTCTAAATGTCAGTGGAGAAACTTAGCGCCAATCAAAGTTTTGGCGGCCAGCAATTGCGCTGTAAGCACCAGTCCGATGTGCTTAATTGTGAGATGACATGCTCCATTTATCTCCCGCCTCAGGCCGAGCAGGGCTCAGTGCCCGTACTGTACTGGCTATCGGGACTCACCTGCACTGATGAAAACTTTGTGCAAAAGGCCGGCGCTCAACAATATGCCGCCGACTATGGTGTGGCTATTGTGTGTCCCGACACCAGCCCCAGAGGCGATGATGTAGCCGATGACTCAGAGGGTGCCTATGATATGGGATTGGGCGCAGGGTTCTATGTCGATGCCACGCAGCAACCATGGGCTCAGCACTATCAGATGTACAGCTATGTGGTAGATGAATTGCCCGCCTTGATACATGCTGAGTTTCCAATCGATAAGCAGCGACAGGCTATTTCAGGCCACTCTATGGGGGGACATGGCGCCCTGACTATCGCGTTAAGAAACCCCGAGCGCTTTCGATCGGTATCGGCATTTGCACCGATCTGCTCACCGCTAAACTGCCCTTGGGGCGAAAAAGCACTTAGCCATTATTTAGGCGATGATAGGCTGCACTGGGCGCAATATGATGCGGTGGAACTGGTCAAGCAATGCCAAACGCATCTGCCGGTGCTGGTGGATCAGGGGCAGGCCGATAACTTTCTGACCGAACAGCTTAAAACGGAGTTATTAATTGATGCGGCGAAAAAAGCCGATTGGGCGATGCAAATTAGAATGCAGCCAGCCTATGACCATAGCTACTTTTTTATCGCCACATTTATTGGCGAGCATATCGCCTTTCACGCCCGTGCACTGGCCTAATACTTGGGTTTAATAAGCGGTCCTTATTAGGTAAATAAGAGTCGCTTAGAAAAGCCAGTACTTAGCAGGGATAATGCTAGACTGCGCGCATCGAGCGGTCCGTTTTCCAGTACTTAGCGAAGATAACAACAGGAGTGGCTGAATTGGGTAGTAGTCAAACTGAGCAACAGACAATTGCCGCTTTGGTGGATCAATACAGAGATCTGCCGGGTGGTTTATTGCCTCTCTTGCACGCCGTTCAGGCAGAGATTGGCCACGTGCCGGATAGCGCTGTTATGACTATTGCCAAAGGGTTAAATTTATCTCGTGCCGAAGTACATGGTGTCATCAGTTTTTACCATGATTTTAAAACTCAGCCAGTGGGTCGCAATCGGGTACAGATTTGTCGCGCCGAGGCCTGTCAATCCATGGGGTCGCGCCACTTGGAGAGCTATGCGAAACAGCGCCTAGGCATTGACTATCACCAAACTACCGATGACGGCAATATTAGTCTTGAGCCGGTGTACTGTTTGGGTAACTGTGCCTGTTCCCCCTCAGTAAGAGTTAATGATGATGTATTTGCTCGGGTTGATCAGGATCGCTTTGATCAGTTGATAGCTGATTTGGGGGGCGAATAATGAGATTCTTTATTCCCCAAGATACCTCGGCGTTGGCCTGTGGCGCTGAAGCAGTGGCGCAAGCGTTGCTAGATGCGAATATTGAGCCCGTGCGCAATGGCTCTCGCGGAATGTTTTGGCTAGAGCCGCTGTTGGAAGTGGAAACAGCACAGGGGCGGATTGGTTTTGGCCCAGTCAGTGATAAAGATGTAGCGACTATCCTAAAAGCCCTGGAGTCTGATGCCAGTAGCCATGATCTGTATCTCGGGGCAGTGGATGAAATTGAGTATCTGGCTAGTCAGCAACGATTGACCTATACCAGAGCGGGGTTAGGTGATCCTCTGTGCCTAGAGAATTATCAGGCCTTAGATGGATTTAATGGCCTTAAGCGCGCGCTGACCATGTCCCCTCAACAGATTGTTGATGAGATCAAAAACTCAGGTCTGCGAGGTCGCGGTGGCGCCGCATTTCCCGCGGGAATCAAATGGCAGACAGTGCTAGATGCTGGCGCGACTGATAGTCAGAAATATATTGTCTGCAATGCGGATGAAGGTGACTCCGGTACATTTGCCGATCGTCTGCTGATGGAGTCTGATCCCTACCAGTTGATTGAGGGCATGGTTATCGCCGGCTTGGCTGTGGGTGCCACGCAGGGTTATATTTATTTGCGCTCGGAATATCCGGTAGCCCATAGGCTACTGAATACCGCTATAGAAAAGGCGATGGAGGCCAACTTTCTTGGGGACAATATAGGCCAGTCAGGTAAGAGCTTTTATCTTGAAGTGCGGTTGGGGGCTGGCGCCTATATTTGCGGCGAGGAGACATCGTTGCTGGAAAGCCTAGAGGGCAAGCGTGGCATGGTTCGCGCCAAGCCACCATTGCCGGCCATAGAGGGTTTATTTGGCCAGCCAACAGTGGTGAACAATGTATTGACGTTGGCGGCAGTATCAACAATTTTAGCGCAGGGCGCCAAGACCTATCAGGATTTTGGCATGGGCCGCTCGCGCGGTACGCTGGCGATTCAATTGGCGGGTAATATCAAGCGCGGGGGTCTGATTGAGTTGGCCTTTGGGGTGACATTGCGCGAAGTGGTGGAGAACTATGGTCAGGGTACCTACAGCGGACGCCCCATTCGAGCGATTCAGGTCGGTGGCCCACTGGGAGCGTTTTTGCCTGAGTCACAATGGGATACCCCGCTGGATTATGAGGCTTTTGCCGCGATCAAGGCGATGATTGGCCATGGTGGGATAGTGGTGTTTGATGACAGTGCAGATATGGCTGCGCAAGCCAGATTCTCCATGGAATTTTGTGTCGAGGAATCCTGCGGTAAATGCACACCCTGCAGGATTGGTTCGGTGCGCGGTGTTGAGGTAATAGATCGCATTGTCGCCAATGAAGACCGCGATAATAATATGATTTTACTGCATGACTTATGTGACACTATGGAGCAGGGGTCGCTCTGTGCCATGGGCGGTATGACGCCATTTCCTGTGCGCAGTGCATTGACCCATTTTGCCCAAGACTTTACCGGCGCCGGTAAAGGAGATAATTGAGATGTTGGAGTTCTACGAACCGCAAGCCGATTACGGCACACCAGAGAGCATTAGCACGGAACAGATTAGTTTGAGTATCGATGGTGTGATAGTCACTGTTCCGGAGGGTACGTCGGTGATGCGTGCTGCCGCTGAAGCAGGGGTAAAAATCCCACGCCTATGCGCCACAGACCAACTTAAATCCTTTGGCTCTTGTCGTGTCTGTTTGGTCGAGATTGAGGGCCGCCGCGGATTCCCCGCCTCCTGTACCACCGTTGTCGAAGCGGGTATGGAAGTGAAAACCCAGTCCGATGATATCGCTAAACTGCGTCGCAATGTGATGGAGTTGTATATCTCTGACCATCCGCTGGACTGTCTGACCTGCCCGACCAATGGCGACTGCGAGTTGCAGGATACCGCTGGCGAATTGGGTTTGCGTTCGGTGCGCTATGGCTTCGAGGGCAATAACCATTTGCAAGCTGAGAAGGATGAGTCCAATCCCTATTTCACCTTCGATCCATCAAAGTGCATTGTTTGTTCGCGCTGTGTGCGCGCCTGTGAAGAGGTGCAGGGCACCTTTGCTCTGACTATCGATGGTCGCGGCTTTGAATCAAAAGTTAGCGCAAGTCAGGCTGATGACTTTATGGATTCCGAATGTGTCTCCTGTGGTGCTTGCGTCAATGCCTGTCCCACCGCCACGCTTACGGAGAAAAGCATTATTGATGCGGGGAAACCGGAACATGCAGTCACCACTACCTGCGCCTACTGTGGGGTTGGTTGTTCGTTTAAAGCGGAGATGAAAGGCAATCAAGTGGTGCGCATGACGCCCTATAAAGAGGGTAAAGCCAACGAGGGC
>JASLVT010000153.1 GCA_030741175.1 Porticoccaceae bacterium | reverse complement strand
CGTTACGTTCTAAGTTACTGGATTTTGCATGTCAAAACTGACTCATCTCAATAGCGAGGGTGAAGCCCATATGGTGGATGTATCCGCCAAAGCCGATACAGTGCGAACCGCTATCGCCCAGTCTCAGGTGCAGCTTAGCGCTGATATAGTAACGGCGATTACAGATGATCGGCTACCCAAAGGCGATTTATTGGCCACAGCGCGCATTGCCGGTATTCAGGCAGCTAAAAAATGTAGTGAGTTGATTCCTCTATGTCACCCTTTGCCATTGTCCAAGGTTACCGTGGATATTGAGTTGCAGGAGCAGTCGCTGGTGATTACTGCGCTGTGCAAAACCACTGGCAAAACCGGTGTCGAAATGGAGGCGCTAACAGCGGCGTCAGTGGCTGCACTGACGGTTTACGATATGTGTAAAGGCATTGATAAGGGCATGATCATTGGAGCAACCAAATTGTTGCGTAAGACCGGCGGCAAGTCCGGTGATTGGTCTGTCGGGGCTTAGGTCATGATTAGATTGTTATTTTTCGGTCGGCTAGGCGATGTTGCCGCTGGTGTTGCGACCAGCATCGAAGCGAGCGAAGGGCTTACACCCAGCGCGGTACGCGAGGCGTTAGCAGTAGATTATCCCAGTCTGGCGGCCGAGCTCAGCCAGCCTCAGGTGCTTGTATCAATTGATCAATGTATTGCAGATTGGGATCAGCCAATTGCCGATGGCGCCGAGTTAGCATTTTTACCGCCGGTTACAGGGGGTTAAGTGTCAGCACATGTGATTATTCGTGTTCAGCGCGCTGATTTTGATCTGGCATCTGAATATCAGCGATTGCGTCAATCGACAACAGCGGTGGGGGCTGTGGTGACGTTTTGCGGATTGGTGCGCGATTTGGAAAATGAAACGGCGATTGATTCACTCAGCCTGCAGCATTACCCGGGGATGACCGAATCCTTGCTGGAGGATATTGTCGCACAGGCCGAGCAACGCTGGCGGCTTATTGGGGTGACATTAATTCATCGAGTGGGGCAGTTATCGCCCAGCGATCAAATCGTTTTTGTCGGTGTGGCTAGCGAGCACCGCAAAGATGCTTTTGAGGCGGCAGAGTATTTAATGGATTATCTTAAAACCAGAGCGACATTTTGGAAAAAGATCGATCAAGGCGGGCAACAATATTGGGTCGACAGTAAAGACAGTGACCAGCTGGCACTCGATCGATGGCAGCGTGATGACTAATATTGATGGTGTGATTTTGGCCGCAGGGCGATCGAGCAGGATGGGTAAAAGCAATAAGGTGCAGTCGCAATTGGCTGGTCGCACGCTGTTGGATCATGTACGGGACAGATTAGAGCCACAGGTTGATCAACTTATTGTTAACGGTGATCCCGCGATTTGTGGCGAGGCCGCTGTGGTGGATGTTATTGATGGAGCCAAGGGCCCATTAGTGGGGCTCTATAGCGCATTGGTGAGTGAGCAACTCTCGGCGGCAGAGTTTTTAATGATGGTGCCCTGTGATGGACCTTTTATACCCACTAATCTTGTTGCTGAGCTGTATCGCGACATTCAGTTAGCGGATGCAGATATCGCCTGTGTGCGTTACGGTGGTGTTGCTCAACCGACATTCTCGCTATGGCATAAACGGGTCACACCGGCGGTCGAGCAGGCTCTATTGGTGAAAAAACAAGGTGGTTTTAAACCCTTGTTGGCAAGCTTGGATAGTCGATATCTCGATTGGCCTGAGCAGGTTGTAAATCCGTTTTTTAATATTAATACCCAAGATGATCTCGCGGAGGCTGAAGCGCTGTTATGCCTTTAACTGATAGTCAGTTTATGCGCTATAGCCGTCATTTGCTGATGGATGATATTGCTGAGTCCGGACAGCAGCGATTGTTGGATTCCCATGTGCTGATTGTCGGTATGGGTGGCTTGGGCTGTCCAGTGAGTCTTTATTTAGCGGCTGCGGGGATAGGGGAGTTAACCCTGTGCGATAGTGATACGGTGGATCGAACCAATCTTCAGCGTCAGGTGCTCTATGCTGAGGAAGATTGTGGCAAGCCCAAGGTCGAGTGCGCGCAGAACAGGCTTCATGCGCTCAACGCAGAGACAAAAATCCATATTTACCCTGAACAGCTGAGTGGCGAGATACTGGCCAATTCCTATGACCTGGTTATCGATTGCACCGACAATCTCGCCGCGCGTCAACAGCTAAACGCCCATTGTGTGGCCCATAAAATTCCCTTTGTCAGCGCCGCGGCTCTGGGTTGGGAGGGGCAGCTGGTGGCATTTGATTTTGCCCATAATGACCATCTCTGTCTAAACTGTATTATTGATAAAGATGCACCAGAACCGATAATGAACTGTGGTAATGCTGGCGTGGTGGGACCTGTGCTCGGTGCTATGGGGAGTTTGCAGGCGACCACGGCTATACGAGTACTGTTGGGCTATTTTCAACAGCATGGCCAGATACAGCGCTACGATGGTAAAAAGGGACAATGGCTTGGGCTAACCGCCGAGGCCAAACAACATTGTGCCATTTGTGGCATCCCATAATTTGTTAAAGGAGTAGTTAACTTTGTCTTCAGATTCATCTGCCCCAAGACGTTTTGTCAATATCGCGGTATTAACCGTATCCGACACCCGTACGCTTGATACTGACACTAGTGGCAGTTATTTACAGCAGGCATTGGAGAAAGAAGGTCATCATCTGGCCGATCGCAAACTAGTGATTGATGATATTTATCAAATGCGTGCCATTGTCTCATCATGGATTGCCGATCCAAAGGTGGAAGTGATTATCACCACTGGAGGTACCGGTTTTACCGGTCGCGACAGCACGCCCGAGGCATTAGCACCTCTTTTTGATAAGCATATTGAGGGCTTTGGTGAGCTATTTCGCCAGTTGTCCTATGAGGAAATTGGAACCTCCACCGTGCAGTCGCGGTGCTTAGCTGGGTTGTCTAACAACACCGCTATTTTCTGTTTGCCCGGTTCCACCGGAGCCTGCAAAACCGGTTGGAATGGTATTATTGCTCAGCAATTAGATAGTACTTTCCAGCCCTGCAACTTTGTTCAGCATGTGCGGAAAAAATCTTCCCCATGTTAAAAGTCGCCACTGCAATAAAAAAGTTATTAGTCCATGCTAGGCCGATAGCCGCTGATCGTCGGCGCGCAGGAGTTGAGTCAGTCAGTATCACCGAGGCTCTTGGTCGTGTGCTGGCGGCTGATATTAAGTCATCCATCGATGTGCCTCCGGCGACTAACAGCGCCATGGACGGTTATGCCTACTGTGCTGCGGACGCTGTTGCTACCAAATTTAAGCTTAGAGTGAGTCAGCGTATTCCCGCAGGAACGGTGCCTAATAGTCTGGAACCATCGACGGCCGCACGGATATTTACCGGCGCTGAGATACCTGTTGGCGCAGATACTGTGGCATTGCAAGAAAACTGTAAAGAAGTCGATGGTATTGTGAAGGTTGATAGGAAGGCCACATCCGGTGCCAATATTCGTGTTAGAGGTCAGGACATTGAGGCTGGACGGGTTATTGTTTCCGAGGGCACAAAGTTGCGAGCACAGGAACTAGGGTTAATAGCCTCAGTTGGGGTGCCGAGAGTAGAGGTATTTAAACCACTGAAGGTTGCGATATTTTCAACTGGGGATGAGTTAATCGAGCCGGGTATGCCCCTGCAGGCTGGGCAGATATACAATTCCAATCGTGCCACCTTGGTTGGTCTTGTCCAGTCTCTTGATATGACGGCAGTCGATTTGGGTGTGGTACCAGATCGTCAAGAGGCAACTCAGCATGTATTAAAGAAAGCGGCTATGCGAGCTGATGTAATTATCAGTGCTGGCGGGGTCTCTGTGGGTGAAGAGGACCATGTGAAAAGGGCTGTGGATCAGATCGGTTCCGTGGACTTTTGGAAGGTGGCTATCAAGCCGGGCAAACCACTTGCTTTTGGACATGTGGGTAATACCCCATTTATTGGATTGCCGGGAAATCCAGCATCAGTTTTTACTACCTTTATGATTCTTGCCAGGCCATTTTTGATGGCATGCCAGTGTAGTCCAATCAATCAGCTACGCAGTCTCAAGGCAACCGCGATGTTCGATAAGTCTGCAGAGAAGCGCGAGGTATATTTGCGAGGACGTCTCACTCAGGATGGTGTCGAGATCTATCCCAATCAGAGTAGCGGTGTTCTTTCATCAGCCTGCTGGGGTGATGTTTTTGTGGTGCAAAAAATCGGTGAATCTATAGCGGTAGGT
>JASLVT010000152.1 GCA_030741175.1 Porticoccaceae bacterium | reverse complement strand
GGCGATATCTTCGCAGGGTCCCAGAAATGCATCTGATCCGCCTTGATAGATCAGTGGATCAGTCCAAAATGAGGCTGGCATTTCGGCATTGCGCGCTTTGCGTACCAGCTCTACATGATTGACATAGGCACTGCCATCGGCCCAGTGAAAGGCCCGCGGCAGAGGTGAGGCACAGGCATTTGCAGCAAACGACTGACCCTTTATCTCACCGCTTTCCAGTTGCTCAAAGAGCGCCTGTAGTGGTGCCGCACAGCTATCCCAGTTATCCAGTGCAGCTTGCAGAGTCGGGGCAATAGCTGTCGCTGTCTCATAGCGTTGCATAAGACTGTCAACGACCACTAGCTGGCCATCGCGGCCCGAATTAAGTGAGGCGAGTTTCATTGCTCTGTTCCTTGTGCTGGTGTGTTGTTAAAGGGGTGCGTCCCATCATGTAGCCAAGCGGCATGCTGAGGTGCGCGCTTGGTTTTGTCCCATTCATCTAGCATGGCTGGGGCCACTCGGTGTAGCTCTTCGAGCATACCCGGCTGCGCCGTATTTGCCGCCAACTCCAGGCGATGGCCGCTGGGATCAAAGAAATAAATGGATTTGAAAATGGTATGGTCAATGGGCCCTAATACCTCCACACCTGCCGCTTCCAAACGTGCCTTGGCCTCAAGTAATGCATCCATATCAGCAACCTTAAAGGCGATATGCTGCACCCACTTCGGCGTGTTGGGGTCAACCCCCATATCTGGCGAATGGGGTATTTCGAAGAAGGCCAGTACATTGCCATTGCCTGCATCCATAAACACATGCATGTAGGGGTCGGGCTCTCCGGTCGAGGGAACCCGATCCTCGGCGATGGCCAGTTGGAAATCCATGGCCAATACTTGCTGATAAAACTCCACCGTTTGCTTGGCATTTTTACATCGATAGGCCGCGTGGTGAATACCTTGAATATTCATAAGAACTCCGTGCAATAGTTATGCAGTTTCAATCACACCGCGATTGAGTTGATCCCGCTCTATAGATTCAAACAGCGCTTTAAAATTGCCCTCGCCAAAACCCTCATCTTGTTTACGCTGAATAAATTCAAAGAAAACTGGGCCAATTAATGTCTCCGAAAATATCTGCAGTAACAATCGCGGGTCTCCTCGCTCAGTAGAACCATCGAGTAAAATGCCTCTGGCCTGCAATTCAGCAGTTGGCTCGCCATGGTTGGGTAGGCGCTCATCGAGCATTTCATAATAGGTTTCTGGCGGCGCTTTCATAAAGGGCAAACCCTGAGCTCTAAGTTGGTCCCAGGTGGCCAGAATGTCATCACAGGAAAAGGCAATATGCTGAATACCTTCGCCGTTGTAGGCGATTAAGTACTCTTCAATTTGGCCGCCGGCAGTAGCCTCTTCATTGAGAGGTATACGAATCTTGCCATCTGGTGCCGACAAGGCTCTTGATTTAAGGCCGGTGTATTCGCCAGTGATATCAAAATAGCGAATTTCACGGAAGTTAAAAAGATCTTCGTAAAAGCTGGCCCAGTGATCCATGCGTCCGCGATAGACATTATGAGTTAGATGATCAATCACATTGAGACCACAGCCTATGGGGTGGAGGTCGGCGTTGTCGATAAACTCAAAATCGATATCGTAGATGGATTTGCCATCACCATAGCGATCAATTAAATACAGCGGTGCACCGCCGATGCCTCTGATGGCCGGTAGCCTTAACTCCATTGGCCCGGTGGGTACATCTACCGGTTGAGCGCCCATTTCAATCGCTTTGCTGTAGGCCACCTGAGCATTTTTCACGCGAAAGGCCATGCCGCAGGCAGAGGGTCCATGTTCTTTGGCAAAATAATGGGCGTAGCTGTTGGGTTCGTAGTTGATAATAAAATTGATATCGCCCTGACGAAATAACACCACGTCTTTAGAGCGGTGATTGGCGATATGGACAAAGCCCATCATAGTAAAGACCGGCTCTAAAATACCGCGCTCAAGCGCGGCAAACTCGACGAATTCAAAGCCGTCTAGGCCCATTGGGTTTTGCTCTATATCTCTATCTATCTCTTTAGTGCTAGTGTTCATAATGTATCCCTAAGTTCTGGATGACTGAAAATTGGTTGTAATTGCAACTATTATTGGTTGCAATCACAACTAATGTCAAGCATTATCAGAAGATGAGTAAAAACAATCAGTCAGCCCGCAAAATACTTCAGCTAGAGCGCTATTTTCCGTACCGGTTGTCGATTCTATCGAATCGTATCAGTGCTCTAATTTCCGAAACCTACAGTGCCAAGTTTGCTCTGAGTATCACCGAGTGGCGGATTATGGCGGTGTTGGGGGAGTATCCGGGAATCTCAGCGGATGAGGTTTCCCTGAAGACACAGATTGAGAAGTCTATTCTTAGTCGGGCTATCAGTAAGTTGCTGCAGCGCAAGCTAGTGGAGCGATCATTTGATCCCGCCGATAAGCGCCGTTCAATGTTGCGCCTGACTAATACAGGGGTCGCGGTCTATGATGAGCTTGTGCCCATGTCTTACGACTATGAGCAGGCATTGTTAACCTGCTTTAGTGATACTGAGAGAGACCAATTTAGTGAGTTTATTGACCGCCTGTATCAGCATGCAGAAAAGGGCTCTAACTAAGATCTCAACTGCTAAGATCTCGGTGAGCCTGACTGCATTATTGATGCGACTAATACAGCCTTTGATTTAACCCCATAATTGCGTTGTTAAACCAGAAACCACTCCACGCTCATAGCACATTGGATTAGGGCGGTCGGCTGCCAGAAAAAGTGCCCCATCGAGGTCAATAAAATCACACAGTTGCGCAATCACAAAGGCAGGTGCCATAGCCAGCGATGTACCGGTCATATTGCCGACCATCAGGGTCATTCCTAGATCTTTCGCTTGTCGCGCCAAATTCAGCGCCTCTGTCAGGCCGCCGGTCTTATCCAATTTAATATTGACCATTTGGTAGCGCCTAGCCGCCTGTTGCAGTTCAGAGGTATCAAGACAGGATTCATCCGCACACAGCATAATCGGCGATTGATAATCTTCCAACGCATCATCCTCGCCTCTGGGCAATGGCTGTTCAATCATCTTAACCCCAAGCGCTTTAAATTGAGGCGCCAATTCCACTAACTGTGTAAAGCTCCACCCCTCGTTAACGTCCACCACAATATCGGCATCCGGGCGCGCATTGCACACGGCGGTCATACGTTGCAGGGGCTGTTCAGCGTCCAACTTTACTTTTATCTGATGGGCGGTAATCGCTGCGGCTTTTTGGGCCATCTGTTCAGGCGTATCAATGGTGACAGTATTTACCGTATTCACAGGGGATGATGATATGCCGGTTAACTCAAATATACTCTGGCCGCTGCGCTTTGCCTCAAGATCCCAGAGTGCGCAGTCGATAGCATTTCGTGCGCCCCCCACCGGAAGCAGAGACTGTAATTGTTCACGACTGATGCCCTGTTGCAGTTGTTGTTCAATACCGGCGGCTTGCCGATACATACTGTCAGCGGTTTCATCAAGGTAGTACACACCGGTGGCTTCCCCGCGGCCAGTGATACCATTTTCAATGATACTGACAATCAAAACATCGCAGTGCGTCCAGGTATGCCCGGTAATCACGAATCGCTCAAGCAAAGGCCAAGATTCAATAGCTAGTTTAACTTGGCGCACACAGCCACCCTCTTATGCAAATTCGACAAAAATCTGGTCAACAATGGCATCGCAACCATCCTCGATCGGATCGATACAGGGCAGATTCAACTCCGCAGATAACTCTGCCAGATAGGTGGTTTTTGTCTCATCATCAAGGCCGGAAGTATTTACACAAACCCCCACACAACGCACATTCGGATTAGTTAGGCGAGCACATTGCAAATGCAGATCAATACAGTCCGCGACACTGGGTAGCGGCAAATGACGGGCGGTATCAATAACCTGCCGAGTCGGGTCATGACAGACCACAATGGCATCGGGTTGCGAGCCGTGTAATAACCCGAGGCTCACTCCGGCATAAGAGGGATTAAATAGCGATCCCTGACCTTCAATAATATCCCAGTGATCGTCTGCATTGGCTGGCGATACCACCTCGGCGGCGCCGGCGGTAAAATCTGCTACCACGGTATCAATTGGCACACCTTGTCCGGCAATCATAATGCCAGTTTGACCCGTGGCGCGAAAATCGGCATTTATACCTCTGGCCTTCATACACTGAGTGATGGAAAGCGCCGAGTATTTTTTGCCGATGGCACAGTCTGTGCCGACGGTCAGCAACCG
>JASLVT010000151.1 GCA_030741175.1 Porticoccaceae bacterium | reverse complement strand
TTGGTCTTTCTCCAGAGGGTTTGCGAGCTTCGGTGGTGACGCCTTGGGGCAATGGAGAGATTCATTCTTCGATGCTCGGTAAATTTAATCTCTACAACCTATTAGCTGTTATCGCCGCTGCGGCAATTCAGGGTGTCAATATCGATGATATCTTCCGCCTCATACCGGATTTGCGCGCCGTGCCCGGACGCATGGAGCTGGTTGGTAGCACTGAGCCGGCGGTGGTGGTGGACTACGCCCATACGCCGGATGCCTTAGAGAAGGCGCTTCAAGCGTTGCGTGTGCACTGCAGTGGCAAGCTGTGGGTGGTATTTGGCTGTGGCGGAGACAGAGATTTAGGTAAACGTGAAGAGATGGGGGCGATTGCTCAACGCTGTGCCGACCGAGTGGTTGTAACCAGTGATAATCCGCGTACTGAGCCGCCGGCGCAAATAATTGAGCATATTCTGCAAGGTATCAGTGGTGAGACAGTTGTTGAATCTGACCGGCGTGCGGCCATCCGTCAGGCGGTTTTTGCTGCAGATAAGAATGATGTGATTTTAATCGCCGGTAAAGGTCACGAAGACTACCAAATATTAGGTGCTCAGCGCTTGCCTTTTAGTGATCAAGCTGAGGCTCGGTTGGCATTGCGAGAGATTGAAAAGCGCAATCAACTTGATACTGGGGGTGAATCCTGATGCCACAGATGAGGTTGACTGATGCTGCTGCGCGTTTTGGTGGTACCTTACTAAACCCCGACTGCCATTTTGATAGGCTGTCTATTGATAGTCGCACCATTGATGAGGGCGATCTTTTTGTTGCACTGGTTGGTGACCGTTTTGATGGGCATCGATTTGCTGCAGATGCGGCTACCAAGGCCAGTGGTCTAGTGGTCTCTACCGCGAATAAACAATTACCCCTGCCGCAATGGGTGGTCGAGGATACCACTGTTGCGTTGGGCCAATTAGCGAAGATGCGAAATGAAAAGTTTGCGGGAACGCTAATCGCTATTACAGGCAGTACAGGCAAGACCTCGGTGAAAGAAATGACCGCGGCTATTCTGCGCCATTGCGGTGCAGTGCACGCTACTGCTGGAAATCTAAATAATCATATCGGTGTGCCTCTTACGATGTTGGCAATGGATGAGGATACCGAATTTGCCGTGGTTGAAATGGGCGCTAGTGCCGGGGGTGAAATTGGTTATCTCTGCTCGGTAGCAGCACCAGATATTGCCTTAATCAATAATGTACAGTCTTCTCACATTGAAGGTTTTGGTAGCGTTGAAGCTGTGGCAGTGGCCAAAGGTGAGATCTATCGCGGACTAAAGCCTGCTGGTATTGCGATAGTGAACCTCGATCAGCCCTGGGGTGATCTGTGGCGTCCACTAATTGATAACAAACCATGCTTGACTTTTTCGGCGGAAAATTCAGATGCCGATATTAGCGCTAAAGATTGTCAGCTGATGGCTGATGGTTGCTACCGCTTTGTGCTCTGCGTCAAGTTGCTTTCTGACCAGCCCGCGATCGAGCAAACAATTGAGCTCTCTATTCCTGGTCGGCATGCAGTTAGTAATGCAGTGGCCGCGGCATCCTGTGCACTCGCGGCGGGAGCCGGTCTGGCGCATATTGCCGCGGGTTTAGCTTCGGTATCGCCCATCGCTGGACGTCTCGAGTACAAGCAGATCGCTGGCGGTGGCACGATCATTGATGATAGCTATAACGCTAGCCCCAGTTCTTTTCAGGCGGCAATTGATGTATTGGCTAACTGCAGTGGGCGCAAAATTCTGGTGATGGGTGATATGGGAGAGCTCGGTGAGGATACTGTGCAGATGCATCGCCAAGTCGGAGATTATGCTGCAGGGGCCGAAGTTGATGCACTTTATACCGTAGGTGAGCTCAGTGTTGCGGCCGCTGAGGCATTTGGTGCCGCGCATTATGGTAGCCAGGACAGTTTAATCGACGTGCTATTTGAGGAGTTGCAATTGGCGCAATCAAACAACAGCGAAATTACCTTTTTGGTTAAGGGATCACGAAGCTCTGGTATGGAGAACATTGTGAATAGATTAATAAGCAGGGGAGATGACTAATGTTATTGTGGTTAGCGGATTATTTAAGTCAGTTCTTCAGTGCTTTTTCGGTGGTTCAGTACCTCACGTTGCGAGGTATTTTATCGGTACTTACGGCGCTTGCAATTTCGCTACTCGCTGGCCCCATACTTATTCGCCGACTGAATCAGTTGCAAATGGGGCAGGCGATTCGCAATGATGGTCCGCAGAGTCACCTCAGCAAGGCGGGCACACCGACCATGGGTGGCGCGCTCATTTTGCTCGCCATCTTTGTCAGCACGTTGCTTTGGGCTGATCTGCATAACCGCTATGTCTGGGTTGTGCTAGGCGTCACTTTTAGCTTTGGCTTGATTGGTTGGGTCGATGATTACCGCAAAGTGGTTGAAAAAAACCCGCGTGGACTGCCTGGCCGCTGGAAATACTTCTGGCAATCAATATTTGGGTTTATTGCTGCTGGCGTGCTGTTTTACACAGCTCAAACGCCTGCTGAAACTGAGTTGATTGTACCTTTCTTTAAAAATTTCGCTTTGGCAATGGGGCCGTTTTACATTCTGCTTACTTACTTTGTGATTGTTGGTACTAGCAATGCAGTCAATCTTACCGATGGTCTTGATGGTCTGGCTATTCTTCCCACGGTTTTGGTTAGCGGTGCGCTAGGTATTATTGCGTACCTAACCGGTAACTATCAGTTTGCCAACTATCTACATATTCCCTTTATCAGTGGTGCAGGTGAATTACTGATTTTCACCGCGGCGCTGTGCGGCGCAGGGTTGGGCTTTTTATGGTTTAACACCTATCCCGCCATGGTGTTTATGGGGGATGTGGGTGCATTGGCTTTGGGTGCTGCTATTGGAGTGGTGGCTGTTATTGTGCGTCAGGAGATTGTGTTATTGATTATGGGTGGTGTATTCGTCATGGAAACACTCTCGGTAATTATGCAGGTGGTTTCTTTTAAGTTGACAGGCAAGCGTATCTTTCGGATGGCGCCGCTGCACCACCATTATGAATTGAAAGGTTGGCCGGAACCGCGAGTGATTGTGCGCTTCTGGATTATAACGGTGATGCTGGTGCTATTTGGCCTGGCTACCCTAAAGCTACGTTAACGATAGGTTCGCTCTGGATAAAGACATGGTAGATCTCATCGCAACGAATCGCAAAACCGCTATCCTAGGCATGGGCGTCACAGGACTATCTGTGGCTCGATTTATGTCTGCAAAGGATCTGCCTTTCGTCTTTGCCGATAGTCGAAAAGAGCCGCCACGTCTCAAAGAAGTTACTGATTGCTATCCCGATGTCACAGTGGCATTGGGAGACTTTGATACTGATCTACTGGCCAATATGGATCGTGTCGTAGTCAGTCCAGGTATTTCGCTCGATGAGCCGGCGTTAGTTGCTGCTCGGGAACAGGGTATTGAGCTTATTGGCGATTTAGAATTATTTCTCGAGCATGCTGATGCGCCGGTAATTGCTATCACAGGCTCTAATGGTAAGAGCACGGTAACCACGTTACTGGGTGAAATGGCCCGAGCAAGCGGATTATCTGTGGGTGTTGGCGGCAATCTGGGCACCCCTATGTTGGATCTGCTCGATGATAAGGTGCAATTGTATATTCTCGAGTTATCGAGCTTTCAGTTGGAGTTGCTTAACGACAGTCGAGGCGCTGTTGTTGCGCTACTCAATATATCTGCTGATCATATGGATCGTTACGCCGGTTTACCTGAGTACCATGCGGCCAAGCACCGTATTTTTCGAGGTGCCAGTAAGGTGGTGATCAACCGCGAAGATGTATTGACCAAACCTTTGTTATCCAGTCATATCAGTCTCAGTAGCTTTGGTCTTAATCAGCCCGATTTGGGTGATTTTGGTATTTTGGAGGGGCTGGAGAGAGGTTATCTGTCTTACGGTATTGAGCGTTTAATGCCGGTCGCCGATATGTCTCTTAAAGGGTCACATAATGTGGCCAATGCGCTAGCCGCATTGGCACTGGGTTATGCCATCGATTTGCCGATGAAAACCATGTTGGAATGTTTAAAAAGCTTCAATGGTCTGCCGCATCGCTGTGAGACTGTCGCTGAGTTTGATGGGGTTCTTTATATTGATGATTCTAAGGCGACCAATGTGGGCGCCACCATTGCTGCATTGAAAGGGTTGGGCAGTTCAGAGCGGAAAAACCTTATTTTGATTGCCGGTGGTCAGTCCAAGGATCAGGACTTTAATGATCT
>JASLVT010000150.1 GCA_030741175.1 Porticoccaceae bacterium | reverse complement strand
CGCAGGTTATCTGAATACCTCCCTGTTGCTCACAAATATCATAGACTTCTTGATCGCCGAGAGATATGAGTGCCTGTTCGGTTCTCTGCCTCGAGCAACTGCAGAAAAAGTGCAGAGCCTCGGGCTCGAAAAGGCGCACGCCATCCTCGTGGAATAGTCTGTAGAGCTGTTCTGTATGTGAGAGGTGTAGCTGCTCCTCCGACCGTAAGGTTTGCATCAATGCACTGATATGCTCCCAATCTGCGGCAGTTTTACTACTACTATTGGGCATTTGCTGGATTAGAACACCAGAGGCAATGTTGTTGTCGGCACTGATCTTGATCTGTGTAGGCAATTGTTCTGATTGATTGAAATAATGCTCTAGACAACCGCTAAGATCTTTGGCGTCCATAGGTACTATACCCTGATATCGTTCGCCGCCCTCTGGCTCAATGGTGATCGCAAGGCTAGCATTACCGACTAGCTCTTTAAGACTATCGACCTTAGCAGCAGCGTCAAAATCGCCTCGCACAATACCGCGTAGTTTAGAGCCCTGAGAGCATTCAGCCATTATGGTATTGAGCGGTTCACCGCCCATAGCTTGAATGCTGACAATGCCCGGAAATTTAAGTGTTGCGCTTAGTAAGCTGGCGGCCACTAAAAATTCACCGAGGGTATTAGCCACCGATGATGGGTATTGTTGCTGTGCAACGATGGCCTGGTAGCTGGCGGCTAGGCTGGTTATTTCACCGCGTATGTCGGTGCCGTCAAATAGGAATCGCTGTCTGATATCTTGATCGTTCATGGTGCGGATTGTACTTCAATATGGGTTGGCAAAAGGACTAATTATTTAAAAATCGATGAATCTGTCTGCGCTGTTTTTTGTTCGGCCGTGCACTGACGGGGGTGGAGATATTAAAGGCTTTGCGTTCAGCTGCAAGCTTTTCTCGCAGTTCGATACTCTCTGCGGTTTCGCTATAGAGCTTCTGCGCTTCTGTAGCGCTGCGACGTTGCTCTGAGAGGCCAATAACCTCAATCGTTTTGTTATCATACCCCTGACGGACTGTTAGGATAACACCAGCCTCAAGCAGGCGGCTTGGTTTTGATTTTTGACCATCGATCTGAACCTTACCATTCTCTATAGCAGCCTTGGCAAGGGCTCTCGTTTTAAAGAAACGTGCCGCCCAAAGCCACTTATCAATACGAACTTTATCAGTGTTGTCCATCGGTAATATCCAGAACCTGATCGAAATAACTTATCGCTGTGTAGTGTTTAGTATGGGTCGGCGGTTGTTGGCTATCGGGTGTCTCAATGGACAGGAGATATTGGATACCAAAGTCTTTTGCCGCATCTAGTACAGGTTCAGAATCATCGATGAATAATGTTCTGCTTGGATCAAAGTCAATACTTTGCTGAAGTTGCTGCCAGAATTGTTCTTCCTCTTTGGGATAGCCATAGTCGTGGGAGGAAATAACATTGTCTAATAGAGGCTCGATATCGGTGACCGCGAACTTTATGGCGATACTGTCTCTATGGGCGTTGGTCACCAAAATTCGCTGTTTATTAATCTGACCTAGTCTGCGTAAAAATGCCAAAGTTTGCGGACGTTCGCCGATGAGATGCCGGATTTCACGTTTAAGTTCAACAATATTGACATCCAGTTGCCTGGACCAGTAGTCAGTGCAGTACCAGTCCAAGGTGCCGCGTTTGTCTTTTAATTGCTGATGGAGGTCTGCTATGGCGGTTTTCTCCGCAACCCCATGTAATTGGGAATAACGCCGCGGAAGATGATGCAACCAGAAAAAGCTATCGAAATGAAGATCTAGTAATGTGCCATCCATATCCAAAAGCACGGTGTCAATGCTTTGCCAGTCAAGCCTATCAGTGCCGGCCGCGGTCAAAACAAATCCTCTGGCAGTGGATTTTGGTTATCAGTAGCCGAGGAGCCGCCACTATTGTCGAGTTCTGGTGCACTTCCACTTTTGAAAAATTCGAATATACCTTGTTGATTCGGTGCTACGCGCTGTCCAGTTTTGGCATCGATCTTGACCATTACAACGCCATTGGGTTGCGGTCTCTGGATTGGAGGTTTATCTGCTAGTGCAGCGCCCATAAATTCGATCCAGATTGGCAGTGCCGAGGAGCCGCCATATTCATTGCGACCGAGAAGCAAATTGTCATCAAAGCCCACCCAGGCAGTGGCCACCAAATGGGGCGAATAACCGGAGAACCAAGCATCTCTGGGACCATTAGTCGTGCCGGTTTTACCCGCGAGATCGGAGCGCTTAAGTTTTTGCGCTTTTTTGCCTGTGCCGCGCAAAATAACATCTTTCAGCATCGAATCAATTAAGAATGCGGTCTGACTATCCACCACTCGCTTGGCTGGAATAGTTTCTACTTCATTGGTTTTTTGCAGTGCTTGGATGATAGCGTCCCAATTATTCTGCTCATCTTGCTGTAATGATTCCTGTGCCAGATCGGTCAGTAACTGCTCCAGTTGTAGATCGATATCTTGTGATTCAGCTTGTTTATTGATGATATTACCCATGTCATCTGTTTCACAGGATTCGCATACTGTTTCGGGATTAGCTTGGTAGATAACATTGCCGTCGCGGTCAATAACTTTGTCCAGAATATAGGGCTCGATCAAATAGCCGCCATTAGCAAAAACAGCATAGCCACGGGCAATTTCTAGCGGTGTCAGAGCGTGACTACCGAGAGCAAGGCTGAGATCTAGAGGCATATCACTAGTATCAAAGCCGAATGACTGAAGACCCTCTAGTGTTCGATCTATTCCCATACGTCGCAGAAGACGAATAGAGACGAGGTTGCGCGAACGATAGAGCGCCTCCCGCAAACGCGTGGGACCATAGAATTTTCCACCATCATTCTCTGGACGCCAGGTTTCCTCAAGTTTAATGTCATCGAATACTACAGGAGCATCATTAATGATTGATGCAGGGGTAAAGCCAGTCTTTAGTGCGGTCGTGTAGATAAAGGGTTTGAAATTTGAGCCCGGTTGGCGTGTTGCTTGGGTAACGCGGTTAAAGCGACTTTGGCGATAATCAAAGCCGCCTACCAGTGCTTTAATGCCGCCATTATTTGGTTCTAGTGCGACCATAGCAGCCTGAGCTTCAGGTAGCTGAGTCAGGCTAACTCGATCATTGGCATGACGTAGGACGCGAATTAAATCGCCAACCTTAAACACTGCCGCTGCAGACTCAATAGGTGCCGTGCGTGCATTCACGGTCTTATAAAGTCTTAAATTTTCTAATCCATCAACCCAGTTTAAGGGCAGGGATAGACCCTCTTTGGTGAGTATCATTAGATGGTCATCGGCTACCTCAGTGACAATAGCCGGTTCTAGCCCACCATAAGTTGCGGTACTTTTTAACGTAGTCTCCCAGTCCTCAGGAGCAATTTCGGTTACTTCTGCGCCTCGGTAGCCATGACGCTCATCATAGGCCATGATGCCCGCCTGTAATGCTTCTACAGCATGGGACTGCATAGTCGAGTCCAATGTCGTTATAGCGGTGTAACCCTCGGTGTAGGCTTTAAGACCAAACTTATTGACCACTTCTTGGCGCACCATTTCAGCGGCGTAGGCGGCGTCAAGTTCTGATATAGAGCCATGATAAGAGGCTGTATCTATCTCAGTGCTTGCCTCTTCATATTGCTGTTGGTTGATAGTCCCCAAACTCAGCATGCGACCCAATATCCAGTTTCGTCGTTGCATGGCTCGCTCGGAGTTGGCTAGTGGGTTATACCTAGACGGCGCTTTAGGCAGTCCGGCGATAGTAGCCACTTCCGCTAAACTGAGTTGATCAAGAGTTTTGCCATAGTAAACCTGAGCGGCTGCACCGACACCATAGGCTCTGTTTCCCATATAGATTTTGTTGGTATAGAGGGAAAGAATATCTTGTTTACTTAGTTCCTCTTCAATTCTAAAGGCCAGTAGTATCTCGTTGAATTTACGAGTGAATTCTTGACGCTTGCTGAGAAAGAAGTTGCGCGCAACTTGCATCGTGATGGTGCTACCACCACTGCGGATAGATCCGGTCGTGATTAATTCAAATGCGGCGCGTGCCAAACCGGAGATAACGATACCTTTGTGTTCAAAAAAGCTATCGTCCTCTGCGGCTAAAAAAGCATCGATCATCTGCTGAGGTATCTCTTCAAAGCTTACTGGTGATCGCTTCTTTTCTCCGAACTCGGCAATTACTTTCAAATCCTGTGAATGAACTCGCAGTGGAATTTGCAACTCGATCTCTTTGAGTTCTTCCACTGAGGGTAGTTTGG
>JASLVT010000014.1 GCA_030741175.1 Porticoccaceae bacterium | reverse complement strand
ATCGGCCTTTTCTGGTGCCGTGACACAGCCGCCCAACAGTAGAAGGCAAGCGAAAAACAGTGAAAGAGTTGTATTCTTCATTGGGCTATTTTGTCGAATCTATTGAGTGAAGACAAATGCCTTGCACAAGATCTAGGCATCATGATGGTCGGAAAGCTCCGATTTAACTGATCCATATAAATGATTTTTCCGTCAATCTCCTTTTGCGTGCGAGACTGGTGTAAAATCGCCAACTTAAATAAAGCTCTCGATTGGTTGCAAAAGGCACTGTTGAAATATTTATGGGCATCTTAGCATTTGGTATTAACCATAAGTCAGCCTCGGTAGATTTGCGAGGACGCATTGCCTTTGCGCCAGAAATTGTCGTGGAGTCATTGCAACAGGGGCAGTCCACAATGGGTGCGGCGGAGCTCGCATTGCTGTCCACCTGCAATCGCACTGAGATTTATCTAAGTGGAGATATGACTGAGCAGCAAGTGCTGAGTTGGTTGGCTGAGAGCAAAAATCTCGATATTGAAGAACTGCGCTCCTGTTACTACTGCTATCGGGATCAAGAAGCTATTCGTCATATGATTTGTGTTGCCAGTGGCCTCGACTCACTGGTGTTGGGCGAGCCACAAATCTTTGGCCAGATTAAATCGGCTTATTCGGTGGGTCGCGAGGCGGGGACGGTGGCAGCGGAATTAAATCAGGCCTTTCAACAGGCATTTGCCGCCGCCAAGCGAGTGCGTTCTGAAACCGCGATTGGCCAGAATCCAGTGTCGGTTGCCTATGCAACAGTCAGTTTGGCAGAGCAAATTTTTGCTAATCTAAATAGCGCTCATGCGTTGCTTATTGGTGCCGGTGACACCATTGAGCTGGTTGCTCGGCATTTGCAAGAAAAGCATATAGGTCAAATTACGGTGGCTAACCGCACATTAACCAGAGCTCAGGAATTGGCACAGAATTTTTCTGCGGAGGCCATTTTGCTGGCCGATATTCCTGACTTTTTACATCAGGCGGATATTGTTATTTCCTCTACTGCCAGCCAGTTACCCGTTTTAGGCAAAGGTGCAGTGGAGTCAGCACTTCGAAAACGTCTACACAAGCCTTTATTTATGGTGGATATTGCTGTGCCGCGGGATATTGAGCCAGAAGTTGAGGAATTGACTGATGTCTATCTCTATACGGTCGATGATCTTGAAGAAGTGATTCAAGATAACCTGCGTGCACGGCAAACCGCCGCGGATAAGGCGCAGACAATCGTTGATCAGGAGGTTGAAAACTGGTCCACTAAACAGCGATCCCTAACGGTTGTTGATACCATTAAAGCCTTTCGCGATAGTGCAGAGTTGATTCGTGATCAGGAGGTGGAGAAGGCGTTGGTCGCTCTGCAGCGCGGGCAGGATTCAACAAAGGTGATTAATACTTTGGCACGTAATCTGACCAATAAACTGCTCCACAAGCCAACCACTAAGCTAAAGCAGGCTGGTGAGGAAGGGCGCAATACGACTATTGATGCCACTCATGAACTCTTTGACCTTAAGAAAAAATAACCTATGAAAGCATCAATACTGGCCAAACTAGATAACCTATCCGAACGCTATGAGGAAGTGGGGGCGCTGATGAGTGACCCGGATATTATTGGTGATCAAGACAAATTTCGCGAGTTATCCAAAGAATATGCTGAGTTGGAACCTGTGGTTAAGTCCTACATCAGATTTCAGGATGTAACCGATAATATCGAGGAAGCCAAGATACTGGCTAAAGACTCAGATCCAGATATGCGCGCTATGGCCCAAGATGAGCTGAAAGAGGGTGAAAAGCAGATAGAGTTATTGGAGTTGGAATTACAAAAACTGCTGTTACCCAAAGATCCCAATGACCATAAAAATGTGTTTTTGGAGATCCGTGCCGGAACCGGCGGTGATGAAGCGGCTATTTTCTCTGGTGACTTATTCCGTATGTACAGCAAATTCGCTGAAACTCAGCGTTGGAAGGTCGAAGTAATGAGTGAGAGCGCCGGAGACCACGGCGGTTATAAGGAAATAATTGCACGTATTGTCGGTACAGGGGTTTACTCACAACTCAAATTTGAATCTGGTGCCCATCGGGTTCAGCGTGTGCCTGATACCGAGTCTCAGGGTCGCATTCACACCTCTGCCTGCACTGTTGCGATTATGCCGGAGGCAGATGCTCAGGATGCAATTGAAATTAATAAAGCTGATTTGCGCGTCGATACCTTTCGTGCATCGGGATCAGGCGGTCAGCATGTCAATAAAACCGATTCAGCAATTCGCTTGACCCATCTGCCCACCGGTATCGTGGTGGAATGTCAGGATGAGCGCTCGCAGCACAAGAATCGCGCCAAAGCCATGGCGGTGCTTCAGGCAAGGTTGGATTCGGCTCAGGACGATGCGGCGGCCAAAGAGCAGTCTGAGCAGCGTAAAAGCTTAGTTGGTAGCGGTGATCGCTCGGAGCGCATCCGTACCTATAATTTTCCTCAAGGCCGCGTCACCGATCATCGCATCAATCTTACGCTGTACAAACTTGCCGAGGTGATGGAAGGGATGCTCGGCGAAGTAGTGCAACCATTAGTAAATGAATTTCAGGCTGAACAGCTAGCCTCACTGGCCGACTAAATGACCACGATTGCCAGCCTTCTGCAACGCAGTACCGAGTTGCAGTCAGCCAGCGATTCGGCGTTACTGGATACCGAACTACTGCTTTGCCACTGTTTGAATGTGGATCGCACCTGGTTGAAAACTTGGCCCGACCATATGCTTCAGGACGCACAAATTGCCGAGTTTGAGCGCTTATTTTCCCGCCGTTTGCAGGGCGAGCCAGTCGCTTTTATTACTGGCACTCAGGGATTTTGGACTCTAGATCTGTGTGTCTCTCCCCATACGCTAATCCCGCGACCGGAAACCGAGCTTGTGGTTGAAAATGCCTTGGAGTTGGCATTGCCAGAGGAGAGTCAGGTATTGGACTTGGGTACTGGCACTGGCGCAATCGCCCTGGCACTGGCCGCTGAGCGGCCGGCATGGCAGATTATTGCTGTGGATTTGCAAGCCGAGGCGGTTGAGTTGGCAGAGCATAATCGAGAGGTTAATCATTTGCCCAATGTCACTGTGCTGCAAAGTGATTGGTTTTCCGCCCTTGCCGCTGCGCAATCTGAAAGGAAATTCGATCTTATTGTCAGCAACCCGCCCTATATTGAAGCGGAGGATGATCATCTTCTGATCGGCGATGTTCGCTTTGAACCCACTTCGGCACTGGTAGCTGGTGCCGATGGTCTAGATGACCTTAGACTGATAATTGGGCAGAGCTCGGGGTTTTTACGCCAGGCCGGTTGGTTGATAGTCGAGCATGGCTACAATCAGGGTTCAATAGTAAGGGATCTATTTACTGCTGCTGGCTTTCAATCAGTGGCCACTCAGGCAGACTACAATGGGTTAGACCGAGTCACTTTGGGTTGTTTGCCGGGTTCTTACTAGGCCGCCTTAGCGATCTTAGCTTTTGAGACTAGATTCCAGCGGTACAGCATTGATAGGCTGGCGATAGAGGATGCAATGATTAGTCCAGCCCAAAATCCATAGACTCCCATAGGCTCACCCCAAAAATCCGTCAACGCCAAGCTGTAGGCGATGGGGAAGGCAATTACCCAGAACGCGATCACCTGAATAACAAGTGGCCCTCGGGCATCTTTGTAACCGCGGAGGGCGCCGCTGCAAGACATCTGTAATGAATCGAAACAGCCCAGTGCCGCAGAGAAAAAGAATAAGCTGGCGGCGATCACCTGCACCTCGGCAACGGGACTAAAAATTGCCGCGAAGTCATAGCGCAATAGAATTTTTAAGCTCCCTAAAATCAGGGCAAATAGAAAGACTAATTTAAATCCAGTGACACAGATTCGTCGCGCCGCCAGTGGATCCATGCGACCCTGAGCATGGGAGACTTTGATGGTCAATGCCTGACCGATTCCCAGCGGAATCATATATGCCAGAGAATCCAGATTATTGGTAATGGCATGGGCACCCAGCACATTGGCACCTAAGTGGGCAATCAGCATAGGGATAATAGCAAAGAAGCCGATTTCTGCAGCAATAGTCAGAGATATGGGAATACCCAGCCGCAAAATGCCTGCGATGGCTGTGCGGCTTGGTACTGAAAATTGTTGGTATAGTTGCAGTTTCTTTATGTTTTTTGCTTTCAGGCCGTAGACTACCATTGCCAATAATAGAAAAAACATAACAACAGTGGTCGCCCAGGCAGCGCCGATACCGCCCATGGCTGGAAACCCTAGGTAACCAAACACTAGTATGTAATCGAGAATAGCGTTGAGGACGAAAGCTAGGCAGTTAAACAGCATAACGGGTCTGATATCGCCGATGCCCTCATAGGTTGCGCGGAAGGCAAAAAAAGCGGGAAACATAAATCCGGTGATAAGATAGGGTAGTAGGTAGCCCTTGGCGATGCGATACACCTCATCAGAGATATCTAGTTGTCCCAGCAATGCCAAGCCCAACAATATCGCGCCACAGACCGCGATGCCCATCGGCAGTGATAACCATAGCCCCTGCTGAAACTGAAATCGCACCCTATCTAGCTGATTCGCACCCCATAAGTGACCAATAATTGGACTGTTGCCGATCATAATACCAATCACCAGTAGGCTGATCATCGCCCAAATACTGCCCCCTAATTGCAGCGCGGCTAAGTCGTTAGCACTGACCTGACCAGCCATATAGATATCTGTCACGGTCATCCCCACCACAGCGATCTGCCCGAGCATTAACGGTCCGGCGAGGCGCAAGAGATCGCTGGCATCCCCTATGAAGGTTGAGGCTTTGTTCGACGTTGAAATCATGGTGGCTTCTCTATTGAGATGGATCTATTTTCGGTCAATGTTGGCAGCAAAGAAAGGGAAATTTAACTATCCTAAAAATCATTGTGCCTGAGATAATCGTATTAAATCCTGTTTCATCCGCAGTATGTAAGTGTGCACATTAAAATAGGTTGCGAGCATTCTAGTCGTGCGTCTTATTACTCTTGCACTGTAGTCCGTTGTTATCGGTTTTTACGTACGATTAATCTGTTGAGCGGTTTACTGGCAATTCTGCTACACTCCGCGCCTTTCATGGCAAGGCGCTATTAGTATAGCCGCTTATTAGCCAACTATTGGCGAGAATAACTGTGGGGATTATTTTGACTGAAATTAATTCTACATCTGATAAAACACATTCTAATGAGACACAGGCCGCCACAGAGGCGACCGATAAAGTTAAACCTGCTCGCCGCAGAAGAGGCTCCGGTCGTGGCAGTCGAGGTAAAAATTGGGATGTTTCAACATTTGTTGTGGAAGCTGTAGATGGGAAAACCCGTTTTCATGATTTTGATCTGCCTGCGTCTTTGATGCGTGGCATTCAGGATGCCGGATTTAAATATTGCACTCCGATACAAGCGTCCTCTTTACCTCATACCCTGCATGGCCATGATATTGTGGGCAAAGCACAAACGGGTACCGGTAAAACCGCGGCCTTTCTAGTCAACACCATTACCGACTTAATTAAACATCCAGTTGATGGGGAACGCTATATGGGTGAGGCGCGAGCATTAATCATGGCGCCCACCCGAGAACTAGCCATCCAAATAGCCGATGATGCGATGCGCTTGGTCAAACATACCGATCTTAAAGTCCACTGTCTTGTGGGTGGTATGGATTATGGTAGGCAACTGCAGAAGATTGAAAAGCACCATTGCGATATTCTGGTCGGGACACCGGGCCGATTATTAGATTTTGCCAATAATCGCGATATCTATTTAGATCAGGTTGAGGTGTTGGTTATCGATGAAGCTGACCGCATGTTGGATATGGGTTTTATTCCACAGGTGCGTCGTCTGGTGCGTTTGACGCCAAAGCGCGAGGAGCGCCAGACATTACTTTTTTCAGCCACTTTCACCCCCGAAATTTTGCGCCTGTCGGAAACTTGGACTGATAACCCAGTGACGGTTGAGATAGATGCGGAGCAAGTGGCTACAGACACGGTCAATCAAAAGATTTATATCACTACGGCCGATGAAAAGTTTGCCCTGCTAAATAACCTTCTTGCCAACGATGATGTCGATAGCGTGATGGTATTTGCCAATCGCAGAGATATTTGTCGGACGCTACATGAAAAACTTAGAAAGAAGGGCTTTAAAGTTGGTCTATTGTCCGGTGATGTTCCTCAGAACAAGCGTATGCGAGCGCTGGATTCATTTAAGTCTGGTTCATTAAAAGTCATGGTGGCTACCGATGTTGCTGGGCGGGGTATCCATGTCGATGGTATCAGTCATGTAATTAATTACACCTTGCCGGAAGAGCCTGAGGACTATGTTCACCGTATAGGCCGCACCGGTCGCGCGGGTAAGACCGGTACCTCAATCAGTTTTGCCTGTGAGGATGATGCCTTCTTGCTCGAGCCGATCGAAAAACTGCTCGATATGAAATTGCCCTGCACAATGCCCGAGGAGCATTTGCTTAAGGAAGCTCCCGCAACCATAGCAGTAGCAAAGAACGCACCCTCTCCAAAACCAGAGCCCTCAGCGCAACCAGAGCCCTCAGCGAATAAAGAGCCCTCAGCGAATAAAGAGCCCTCAGCGAAAGAAGAGCCCTCAGCGCAAGAGCCCTTAGCGAATCAAGAGCCTTCAGTTGATAAGACAGCAGAGGATGCTAGAGCTTAGGCCTATATTCTCTGCTCCACAACAAGGTGCCGCCAATCACCGCTGCAGGCAGTATTAATACATTGAGTAGCGGTATTGCGGAGGCGATTAATACAGTGAATCCGAAGCTCATTCCCCGCCAGCGTTGCTTGCGCCCACGTTTCAGTAAGTCCCTTAATGTGACTTGGTCAATCTCAGCACCGTAGTCCAGATATTGAATTGATAGAGACCAGGCGGCCCAAGCTCCGGCAATCAGCGGTGCCAGTAGGTTGATTGCAGGGATAAAGCTGATAATCATGGTGAGCAGCCCAACACCAATCGTGCGGGGAACAAAATAGCCGAGTAACTGGAGTTGACGTAAAAAACTCTGCCATGCGGTTTGCATAAGTGCAGTCGTTAGCTGACTGTTGCTGTTATCAGACTCCATTAAAAGAATCCTTTCCGCCAACAGTCCATAGAATGGTGAACCGATTAAATTGGCCAATAGGGTAAAGCCAAAGGCGTAAATAATAAGAGCTAGGACAATAAATAGCAGCCAAACAATCCAGATCAGCCAATGAAGCCAGTCTGGTACTTGCGTCATTATTGTTTGCAGCCAATCCCCTAACCACTGTCCAGCTAACCACGTAAGCGATGAAAATAGCAGGATATTGATGCATAAGGGGATCAGTACTAACCAACGAATCTGTGGATGCCAGAGCAGAGCTACCCCTTGATATAGCATCTGTGGACCGCTAAGACCCGCTGTTATCGATGACGGTTTTATCAGCATAACGCTATGACTTTAAAAGACCAGATGGTGGCACCCTGATACTCAATACAGTGTTGAAAGACAGTTTAATTATGACGCATCAAGCGCTGCTTCTGGCGATTCCAGTCACGCTCTTTATCATCCATGCGTTTATCGTATGAAACCTTACCCTTGGCGAGCGCAATCTCACATTTGATTAGATGGCCCTTCCAATAGAGAGCTGTGCACACGCAGGTATGGCCTTTCTGATTGACCCCTTCTTCAAGTTTGCGCAATTCTCGCTGATTGAGTAGCAGCTTTCTTGTTCTTGTGGGGTCGGTGACATAATGAGTGGAGGCTGCCGGCAGCGGTGTGATGTTGGTACCAATTAAAAAAGCCTCACCATTTTTAATAAATACATAGGTATCGGTTAGATTCACTCTGGCTTCTCTGAGGCTCTTTACCTCCCAACCCAACAGTGCGACACCAGCCTCGAAGGTCTCTTCAATAAAATAATCATGTTTGACCTTGCGATTTAACGCAATAGTACCGGGAGATTGTTTGGGCTTCTTTTTACTCATGGGTGGATTATACGTGGGCGATTGGTATTGTCATTTTATATTCAAAAACAACCCGCTTATTTCAGGTGATTATTCGCTACTCTGCCGATGTAGGTTACAATTGGATAATTGAATAATAACAATATTGAGTTAATTATGGCATTACAACAAAAAGGTATGCATGGCGCTTGGGTTAGCCGTTGGACATTCATAATGGCGGCCACGGGATCAGCGGTCGGTCTCGGCAATATGTGGAAGTTCCCCTATGTTGCTGGCAGTAATGGGGGTGGCGCTTTTGTGCTGATGTATCTGATTTGTATTCTGCTAATCGGCGTGCCGGTGATGATGGCAGAAGTCATGATTGGCCGTCATGGGCGCAAGAGTCCGATTAACTCAGTGCGAGATACCGTTGCGGAGAGCGGTGCTGACAAGCGCTGGGGCTCTTTGGGATGGTTGGGTGTAGTTGCAGGTATGTTAATCCTGTCTTTTTATGCGGTAATCGCTGGCTGGGCGCTAGGCTATATTTTTGAAGTGGCATCGGGAAATCTCATCGGTGCCAATGGGGCATCTGCAGGCACGGTGTTTGAAAATTTGCTCGCTGACCCAAGTCGTCTTGTACTCTGGCAAACTATTTTTATGCTGCTCTGTGTCGGTGTTGTAGTGGGTGGCGTTAAAAAAGGACTGGGCGTTGCGGTAGAGATTTTGATGCCTCTACTGTTTTTGATGATGCTAGTGTTGCTTGGCTTCTCTGTTTTAAAGGGCAATTTTGCTGCGGCTTGGGCATTTCTATTTGATTTTGATTTCGCGGCATTAAATTGGCGTGCTGTGTTGGAGGCTATGGGGCAGGCATTCTTCACATTGAGTATCGGCATGGGTGCAATTATGGCCTATGGCGCCTATATGCCTGAGAAAGCCAATATTGGAAAAACTATTCTAGTGGTAGCGTTCTTCGATAGTGCGGTGGCAATTATCTCTGGTTTGATAATTTTCTCTTTTGTGTTTGCCACTCAGGGGATAGAACCCAGTGCTGGACCTGGATTAATGTTTATCAGTTTGCCGGTTGCCTTTGGTGCCATGCCGGGTGGCGTGTTAATCGGTTCAATCTTTTTTGTTTTGGTGTCAATCGCTGCTTGGAGCTCGGCAATATCACTGTTGGAACCCTGTGTCGCTTGGTTAATCGAGACCAAAAATCTAGATCGGGTTAGAGCCAACCTTATGCTTGCAGGCTTCGCTTGGCTACTTGGTCTAGGGTCGGTATTTTCATTTAATATCTGGTCTGAATACCGTCTCCTAGGTTTTACCTTTTTTGATTTTCTCGACTTTTTAACTGCCAATATTATGTTGCCAATTTCCGGTCTGATGATTGCGCTATTTGTTGGCTATGCGATGAATAAGAAACTGGTTGAGGAGCAGCTAGAGGGTACATCGCAGACGGTTAGCTCGCTCTGGTTATTCACTGTACGAAATATAGCGCCAGTGGCGATAGCGGCTGTTTTTGTGATGGGTATCTATGATAAGTTTTTATCTTAGGTATTTGTGGTAATGACAGTAATTTCACGCTCAGCGCTAGTTACGCACTCTGCACAGGCGATGTATGACTTAGTTAACGATGTGGCTAGCTATCCAGAGTTTATGGACGGGTGCGTTGGGGTGGAGATTTTTGAACACAATGAGCAGAGCATGCTGGCAAGATTAGATCTTAAGAAGGCTGGTATGCAGATTAGTTTTGTTACCCGCAACAGGTTAGAAGCACCGCACCAAATTGAGATGCAACTTCAGGATGGCCCATTTAAAATGTTTAAGGGGCTATGGTCATTCAAGTCCCTTACTGAAAGCGCCTGTAAGGTATCTTTACATTTAGAGTTTGAGTTTAGCCGCAAAGGCCTTGGTTTGGCAGGGTCGTCGCTATTTGCGGGAGTGGCGAATAATCTCGTTGACTCGCTGTGCCAGCGGGCCGATAAAGTCCTTTTGGAGTCGAATAATGACTGAGTTGATAACTGTTGAAGTCGCCTATGCGCTGCCGCAAAAACAGGTGCTAAAAAGCCTATCTGTGGAGCCCGGAACTACCGCTCTGGAGGCGGTTAAAATGTCTGGCATTTTGGAGTCTTTCCCAGAGATTGATGCCAGCAAGGACAGTATGGGGATTTTTTCTCAGGTTTTAGGCACAAAAGGGCTAAGTGAGCCGGCTCAGTACCAGCTGCAACCGATGGATCGGGTGGAGATCTACCGACCATTGATTGCTGACCCAAAAGAGGTGCGTCGCCGTCGAGCCGCAGAGGCCAAAGCCAAGCGAGCTCAGACTTAAACAATGGTTGTGCTGGGCTTAGGGTTCGTCAGTGGTCGCCGAACTGGGTAAATAATCACCGGTCATGCGCTCTAGATTGCCCTCAGCGTCAAAGTAAATGGTGACTCGCTCTTCTGTTTTGACTCCGGCAGAGGAGTCGCGGCTGTAAAAGTAATCCCAGCGCTTTTGATTGAATGTGTCGATGACTAGTGGAGTGCCTAGTACAAACTGTACCTGAGTCATGCTCATGCCGGGACGCAACTTATCGATCATATCTTGATCGACAATATTTCCCTGTTGAACATCGACCTTGTGCACGCCAGGGAACTTTAACCAACTGCAACCAGCAGATAGTAGTGTAAAAGTGATTAAGTAGATAATGGTTAATCGCATCGGTGGGCTTCCAGTTAGTTGCGCGAACAGGGATAATACCGAATGATAGCGATATAAAGAAGGGGTAAGCATGCCTACAGAAGATCAGGAACTAAAAAAAGTCGGACTCAAGGTCACACTGCCAAGAGTCAAGATACTACAGATATTGGAAAACAGCCCTGATCGCCATATGACTGCTGAAGATATTTATCAGCTGTTGCGCGATGCTGGCGAGGATGTGGGTATTGCTACGGTCTACAGAGTACTCACCCAGTTTGAGGTGGCGGGTCTTATTGAAAGGCATAATTTTGATAATGGTCCAGCGGTATATGAGCTCAATCGTGGAGAGCATCATGACCATATGGTCTGTACCGAGACCGGAGCTGTTATTGAGTTCCATAACGAGGAAATTGAAAAAATTCAGGAAACCTTGGCCAATCAAAAAGGCTATGAATTAGTTGGTCACAGTTTGGTTCTCTATGTGAAACCAAAAGGTTGATGGCTTACAAAAAATAGTAAAATAATAAGAAGCCAATATGAGTCTGCAACAACTCGAAGATTTTTTTAATGCTTGGGCCGATATGATGTGGAGCACGCCATTGGTGGTGTTGCTTGTGGGTGGTGGGCTGTTCTTCCTTGTTTATTCGCGTTTCCAGCCGTACCGATATTTTGGTCATGCGGTTGCTCTGCTAACCGGCAGATATAGTAATTCCAATGATCCCGGACATATTCCTCATTCTCAAGCCCTTGCAACGGCGCTATCGGGGACATTGGGTCTTGGTAATATTGCTGGCGTTGCAATTGCTATTAGCATCGGTGGTCCCGGGGCGGTGTTCTGGATGTGGGTAACCGCTATTGTTGGTGTCGCGACTAAATTCTATACCGCTTCTCTGGCTGTAATGTATCGTGGTCATGATTCTGAGGGTGTGGTTCAAGGTGGCCCGATGTACGTGATTATGGAAGGTATGGGTAAACGTTGGTATCCATTGGCTGCACTGTTTGCCGTGGCCTGTCTTATTGGTGCCCTGCCTATCTTTCAAGCCAATCAATTTATCCAGTTGTTACGCGATGCGGTTGCAATACCTGCCGGTTGGGCAACACAAGACCAACATTTTAACTTCGATCTGATCGCTAGTCTGGTGGTGGCGATGTTGGTGGCTGTTGTTGTTATTGGCCGTATTGAGCGTATTGGTCGGCTGACAGTGCGCTTGGTTCCCTCAATGGTGGTACTTTACCTGATAATAACGGCAACGGTATTAATAAACTTTGTCGATCAAATTCCCGCCACTCTCTGGCTTATTGTGACTGATGCGTTTACCGGTGAGGCCGCCGCAGGCGGCTCTATAGGCGCAGTGATTCTTATTGGTGTGCGTCGTGGTGCTTTTTCCAATGAGGCTGGTATTGGTACTGAGTCGATGGCGCATGGCGCCGCAAAAACAGCGCAGCCCATCCGAGAGGGTATCGTCGCTATGGTCGGTCCGGTGGTAGATACCCTTCTGGTTTGTACCTGCACGGCGTTAATTATTCTTCTGACCGGCGTGTGGCAGACCGAAGTGGGTATTGCAGGGGTAACCTTAACTGCGCGTGCCATCGAGCAAGTTTTTCCGGTAACTGGGGTTTATTTGCTGTTAGTGATGGTGGGTTTGCTGAGTTTTAGCACCATGGTCACCATGTGGTTCTATGGCGTTAAATCGATGGGTTTTCTGTTCGGTGCCAAACGTCAGTACTGGTACACCCCTGTTTATTTGGCGCTGTTGGTAGGTGGCGCTGTGGTGTCGATGGATATTGTCAATGGTTTGATTTTAGCCAGTTACGCTACCATGGCGATTCCGACAATGATCTCTACCCTGTATCTGGCACCCAAAGTCAACCAAGCTGCGGCCAGATACTTCGCCGAATTGAAAAAAAATTAATATCCCGCTCTCGTTGCCGCAGCTTTTGAGTTAACTGAATAATAGCTCTTAAAGCAGTTTTTCTATCGCCTTAGTAAGGTCGGCCGGTTTAGTGATGGTGGCAAATCGATCGACTACCTCACCATTGCGATCAACCAAAAACTTGGTGAAATTCCATTTGATATTATTATTGAAAAGCCCGCCTGCCTTCTCAGTGAGATAGCTGTAAAGTGGGTGTCTTCCCTTGCCGTTTACCTCGATCTTACCCATTACAGGGAAACTCAGGCCGTAGTTCATCTGACAGAATTCCTGCACTTCGGCATTGGTGCCTGGCTCTTGTCCGCGGAACTGATTACAGGGCAGTGCAATAACAACGAGGCCGCGTTCGGCATAGGTATCATGCAGTGCTTGCAAGCCCTCATACTGGGGGGTAAAACCACATTTACTGGCGGTATTTACAATAAGTACGACCTTACCGCGATAGTCACTCAATGCTTGTTCATCGCCAGTGCTTGTGGGTACAGAAAATTCATAAATATTTTGCGCTTGAGACATTTGATTACCTTATATTTTTATTTAAAGCAGTGTTCTGGTGCTGGGAAAGTGCCGGCGCGCACTTCGTTGCCATAATTTATGATGGCTTGTTGGATACTTGTGGAGTCTGCTAAAAAGTTTTTAGAAAATTTTGGCAGTCGTTGCGAGATGCCCAACATATCTTGTAGCACCAGTACCTGCGCATCGGTATCCGGTCCCGCGCCAATACCAATCACCGGTATATTGAGGCTCTCGGCGAGTTTTTTGCCCAGAGAAGAGGGCACACATTCCACTACCATCAGATCTGCTCCGGCTTCCTCAAGTACTTGAGCTTCTTGAATCATCTGCTGCGCCGCATCCTCTTCTTTGCCCTGTACTCTGTAACCCCCTAGCTTATGTACTGACTGCGGTGTTAGACCAACGTGACCGCAAACGGGGATACCGCGTTCGGTGAGCTTGAAAATAGTTTCTGCTAACCATTCACCGCCTTCGAGTTTTACCATCTGAGCACCAGCCTGCATTAATATAGCGGCATTATCTAGTGCCTGGCTCTCCGATGCGTAGGACATAAAGGGCATATCGGTCATCAGTAATGTGCGACTATTGCCACGTTTTACAATTTCGGTGTGATAGGCCATTTCATCGACCGACACTGGAATGGTGCTGTCTCTGCCCTGAATTACATTGCCTAGTGAATCACCTACTAATGTGACCTCAATACCGGC
>JASLVT010000149.1 GCA_030741175.1 Porticoccaceae bacterium | reverse complement strand
GGCATCGACTACCGATGGCCAATTTTCCAGTAACTCGACGGCTCTACCGTCCATGGCCTGACCACGAGAAGCAATCAGCTGATCAAAAGCCTCCGGTGCCTGAGCACCGGAATCAATCAACATGGATTTGGCTGCAGACAGCTGTTGTCTCTCACGCGCCAGATTAGCCTGCACTGACGTATGACTATGATAATTACGCACGGTAGAGGCAATCTCCGCCAAATAACGTTGACGCTCGACGGGCACAACAACCGATTTCTCTGATGACATACGTATGGTCACTGGAGCCAAATGCTGGTCGAATTGTCTCAGTCCGCGGGCTTGCAACAGCGTCAATAGCTCCTGATAGGCAGCGGTGACACCATCATCATTGAACCTCGACGCAATAGTGCCAAATACTGGCATGGCCTCGGGCGGTTCGGCCCATGCCTCTCTATTGCGCTGCATTTGTTTGCAAACATCGCGATATGCATCTTCACTACCTTTGCGATCAAATTTATTAATAATCGCCAACTCGGCATAATCCAGCATATCAATTTTTTCTAACTGGCTCTGAGCACCAAACTCAGGTGTCATTACATAGATCGGCACATCGACATAAGGCACAATACCGGCATCACCCTGACCAATACCCGGCGTCTCAACCACCACCAAATCAAAACCACCCAGACGCATGGCATTGATAATATCGCTGAGGGATTCTGGCACCTCCCCTGTGGCACCTCGGGTGCCAATGGAGCGCATGTAGATATTGGCGTGATATATCGCATTCATTCGAATACGATCACCGAGCAAAGCACCCCCAGTTTTACGCCGTGTTGGATCGATCGCTAGCACGCCGATTTTTAATTCGTCAGCACTATCCTGTCGAAAACGACGAATCAATTCATCAGTTAACGAGGACTTACCCGCACCACCGGTACCAGTAATACCCAACACCGGCACTTTGCTGGCTAAAAACTGCGCCTGTTCTCGCAACGCTTTCAAATCATTTTCACCGACCTCCCCGCGCTCAATCGCAGTGATCAATGAAGCAAGATTACGCAGACCACCATTGGCAAAGTTGATGTCCTTAGACTGCACGGTAATCGGCACACCGGAATGCAGAGAGCAGCGCTCGATCATATCCTCAATCATGCCGACCAAGCCGATATTTTGACCATCGTGAGGAGAGTAGATTCGCTCTACCCCATAGTCGTGAAGCTCGGCAATTTCTGCTGGCACAATCACTCCACCACCACCGCCAAATACCTTGATATGCTCTGCACCCGCTTGTTTTAGCAGGTCGATCACATATTTGAAGTATTCCACATGGCCGCCTTGGTAAGAGCTGATAGCAATACCCTGAACATCTTCCTGCAATGCGGTTTCGACAACCTCTGCCACCGAGCGGTTGTGGGCAAGATGAATCACCTCGACGCCTGCTCCCTGGAGGATACGGCGCATAATATTAATCGAGGCATCATGGCCATCAAAAAGACTGGCAGCAGTTACAAAACGTAATGGTGTGCCGTTATTTTGCGTTGTTGAACTGGGTGCCGATGCATGGTCGGTCGTTTTTAAAGCCTGCTTTTTCATGGGGTCTCCGTTGGCTAGTACGGGCGTCAGAACTAATCTGACTGCGAGAAGATAAAGGGAATAGCGGCTATATTACTTATCTTGCTTGTTGCATGCAAGTATCTTTATACGCTAAATCTCACCACAGCAGCCGACTTGCGGATGATAGCGTGGGAAATTAAGTTAGCTGAGTGGTGGCATATTGATGATAATCTGCAATAGCAAGGCCTGCAGCGACACTGGTAAATGGGTCATGCTCCACCACCTTACCGGCAAATTGATTATCAAGGATATCTTTCACTGCAGGGATAAGCGAAGACCCACCCGTTCGTAACACTAAGTCAATATCCTCTGCGCGGTAACCGGCTTTGTGCAAAATCTTGGCAATCGCCTGTTCAAATTCAAATAGTAGCGGCGAAATCATCGCTTCAAATTCCCAGCGCTCTATTTCTAACTGAATATCAATTTCTGGGATATCCAACAATGCAGACTCGCGCACCGATAGCTCTGCCTTAAAGGTCTTGATCGCCTCAAATACCTGATAGCTGTAATTTTGCTGTATCAAATCATAGAGTCGTTTAAATTTAGTCGCCGCCTCATCAGACTCAGCCCAACGGTGCAAAACCCGGGGGGGATAATTATTTTTGTTAAGCATATATCTTATCGGCCAATTGATCAGCAGATCCTCATATTCACCAAATGGGAAGAGAGTATCCACCTCTGAGCCGTCTACCACTCGCTTCCAGCGTTCGCCGCTGCCCAGTAGTGGAAAAATTAGCTGTTTGAAAATAGTCTGGTCAATTTTATCACCACCCAATGCGATTCCATGAGTCGCCTCTACTACAAAGTCAGTGCCGTTGCGGCGCAGTACACTGAAATCTAATGTACCACCACCAAAATCAACCGTCAGCACCAACTCCCCGCTACTCTCAGGATGATTGTGCCAATAACTAATAGTGGCTGCCGTAGGCTCGGGACAAAAAGACTGGTCAGTAATACCGGCATAGCCATAGGACTCTGCTAATCTTTGCAGAGCAATACGATTGCGCTCCGCGCCACTGCCCTCAAAGTTAACCGGATGGCCGATACAGGCATGATCCACAGATGCGCCTGCGCACGCCTCAAGCGCCTTGCGGATACCCACCAGAATGGGTGTTATTAATGCCACCAACCGAAATGCTCGATCAAAAATAGCAATACGATCATTGACGGCATCACCCAATAATCTTTTGGTACCGCGGAAAAGTCTCCCCGGCAAACTACCATCATTAAATGACTGCCCATAGACCTTATTAGTATCTGATTCACCAGGGCCGCCCATAGCACTCTCACCGCCACCTGTGCCGGTGCGCGCCTCACCCAGCAACTCAGCGCTCAACTCAACTTTGCGCCCTCTATTGCCATTGATATAATCGTTGATCGCCTGCTGACCTACCGTCGATACAAACTGTTTATCGATATAGTTTGCCGAGGGCATTATGCTATTGGGATCGGCTAGCTTAACCAACACTAGCCGTTGTCCATCATAGATTGCCGCTGCGCTATTGCTGGTACCAAAATCGATACCAATCCCTAAGCGGGCATTTTGCCGTTGAGAATCGGACTGCATGAGATTGTCACTGAGAAATTTCTTCAACTCATCATTTTAATCTATTTTCATTCATTGAACGGCAAAAAATTTTCTCAAATAGCCAATATTTTTTTCCTGCGGTTTTCCTTTATAACAATAGCCATTACACTTAGCGGCAAATCCAGAACCGAAGATCACCTCAATGACTACCCTCAACTCAGCTGTAATTATTGGTGGCAGCCATGCCGCAGTGCAGTTAGTCATCAGCCTCAGGCAAAATGGCTGGGACGGCTCTATCACTGTGGTTAGTGACGAACCTCATTTACCCTACCAACGTCCACCACTGTCTAAAGCATTTTTGTCCGATGACAGCGGTGAAGAGCAACTCGCATTGCGCACCCCCGCCGCCTATGAAAAACTCGATGTCAGTTTTAAACTCGGCGTCAGCGTAACCGCGATTGATACCAATAATCGCAGTTTGTCGCTAGATAGTGGTGAGACATTGCGTTTTACTAAGCTCGCCCTGTGCACTGGCGCCCGAGCTAGGACATTGCCGATCCCAGGCGCAGAGCTCCAAAATGTACATTACTTGCGCACCATGGATGATGTTAAACGCATCAAACAATCGGCCGGCCAAGCAAAGACTGCCGTTATTATCGGCGGCGGTTACATCGGCTTGGAAACGGCGGCATCGTTAACCAAACTGGGTGTCGCCGTCACTGTATTGGAGGCAGAATCAAGGTTGCTACAGCGCGTGGCTTCAGAAACCACTTCTGAGTTTTATCTCCGCCTACATCAGCAACAGGGTGTCAGCATTAAACTCAATGCGCAAGCTTCTGCACTGCAGGGTGAAACGGCGGTAACCCATGTGGCCTGTGCAGATGGGCAAACCATTGACGCTGATATGGTTATTATCGGCATTGGCGTTATTCCCAATACTGAACTCGCATCAGATGCCGGTCTCAATGTGGATAATGGCATTGTGGTCAATGAATTTGCGCAAACTAGCCATGCTGATATTGTGGCAGCTGGTGATTGCACCAACCATCCCAACCCACTGCTTAACAGATCACTGCGCTTAGAATCAGTGCCCAATGCAGTAGAACAGGCAAAAGCAGCGGCGGCCAGTCTCTGTGATATCGAAAAACCCTATGCAGAATTACCCTGGTTTTG
>JASLVT010000148.1 GCA_030741175.1 Porticoccaceae bacterium | reverse complement strand
GCGCTGGGTATGGTGAGGCAGTGGCAGGATATGAATTACAGTAGCCGTTATTCAGAATCTGTTTATGAAGACTCTTTGCCTGATTTTGTAAAATTGGCGGAGTCATACGGGCATGTGGGTATGAAAATCACTCACCTAGATGAACTTGAGAACAAAATGCGTGAATGCTTTGCCATGAAAGATCGCACCGTATTTATGGATATTTATGTCGATCGCTCTGAGCATGTTTACCCCATGCAAATGCCCGGTGGGTCAATGCGTGATCTGTGGCTAAACAAGACGGAGAGAACCTAATGAAACGTATTATTTCGATCTTATTGGAGAATGAATCGGGTGCGCTTTCACGGGTGGTCGGTTTGTTTTCACAGCGTGGCTATAATATTGATACGCTGACGGTTGCGCCTACTGATGATGACACATTGTCACGTTTAACATTGACAACTCAGGGTGATGATCAAATGGCTGAGCAGATTGTTAAACAACTGCACAAGCTAATTGATACCATTAAAGTGGTGGACCTAACGGTTGGCGCCCATATTGAGCGCGAGCTAATGCTAGTGAAAATTAAGGCACCGGATAACGATATTCGAGATGAACTCAAGCGCTCGGTAGACATCTTTCGCGGTCAGATCGTGGATGTGACAGCCTCAACTTATACCGTTCAGTTGGTCGGTGATAGCGACAAGCTAGATGCTTTTATCGATGCAGTTCGAGAGATAGGCATTATGGAAGTGGTGCGATCCGGCGTTTCCGGCATTACGCGAGGCGATAAGTTTTTACGTGTCTGAGATCTAATAGTCGCTGATCGCAATAGCGGCTCTCTCCTGCGGGGAGCCGTTTTTCTGTATCCAGCGTAGTTAAGCTATGGTTGAGTAATTGGTGAGGACTTGTATGACCGATGTGTTGTCAGAATCCAGAGTAATTCCTTTGGATGGCGGTATTAATTTCCGAGATATAGGCGGCTATGTAACAAAGCAGGGTCGTCAGGTGAAGTGGCGTAAAATTATGCGCTGTGGCCATCTGGCCAACTTATCGTCAGCTGATTTAGATGCACTTGAAACGATTGGAATTAATCAGATTCACGATTTTCGTCGCGTCGAGGAGCAGGCGCAAAATCCAAGCTGTGAGGTTCGCGCTCAGATATTCGATGATTATCAAATATCGATTGGTGATATTTCGCGGTTTTGGGAGTTTTTGTTTGAGGGCGAACTCAGTGCAGAGTCCTCTCATCAGTTGGTAGTCAATTCTTACCGTTCTTGTATACAGACTGTTATTCCGGCGTTCAGTCGTTTTATGCGCCATATTGTTGATAATGCAGACAATGCTTCCGTTTTTCATTGTTCGGCAGGAAAAGATCGAACGGGTATGGCCGCAGCGTTGATTCTTGCAGCGCTGGATATTCCTCGAGAGACTATTATCGAGGACTATATGTTGACGATTAAGCATTATGATTCGTCTAGATTGATCGAGATTGTTGAGGGTCATCTGCGCGATGCTAAAGTCGAACAATGGGATCGCGCCTGGTTAATTCCCTACTGTTCAGTGCATGAAGACAACATTATTGCCTTTTTGGACGCCATAGAGGCTGAATATGGTGATGTGAAGGGCTATTTAATCAACGCGCTGGGCTTATCTGAGCAAGATATAGCTAAGATGCAAGAGAGTTTTTTGCAGGACTTATAGTCTATAATCGCGCTTACACAGCGTTGGGGTAGGGCATTATGGTAAAAAAATCATCGTCTAAAGAGAAGATTGTTGAATTAAATCAGGCAGTCTCTGGTGCACCTGCATCGCGTCGTAAAGGCATCTATCTATTGCCAAACTTACTCACCACCGGTGCACTATTCGCTGGTTTTTACGCGGTGCTGTCAGGATTTAGTGGGCAGTATGAGCTGGCTGCTATCGCCATTTTTACCGCTATGGTTTTCGATGGTTTAGACGGTCGTGTTGCTCGTATGACCAATACTCAGAGTGATTTTGGTGTGCAGTATGACAGTCTGTCCGATATGGTGTCGTTCGGTGTGGCGCCAGCGGTGGTTGCCTATGGTTGGGGGGTGAGCAATCTAGGTAAATTCGGTCTGGCTGCCGCCTTTGTCTATGCCTCTTGTGCGGCGCTGCGCTTAGCTCGATTTAATGTGCAAACAGAATCTGCGGATAATAAGTTGTTTACCGGATTGCCCAGTCCTGCAGCGGCGGCGCTGATAGCAGGCTTTGTGTGGTCTACCTATCATGTCGAGCCCTCATTCGGGCTCTCTGTGTTGGGCGCCGTGCTCACTGCCGTCGCTGGTCTACTCATGGTGTCTAATTTTAAATACCCGAGCTTTAAGCAGATAGATATGCGTGGCAAAGTGCCGTTTATAGTTATTCTTTCTGTGGCGATGGTGTTTGTTGTTATCACTATTGACCCCCCGCGAATCCTGTTCGCTATGGCGATGGTGTTTGGTTTTTCTGCCCCGATTATTTGGTTGGCGAGAAAACTGGGTTTTCGCCCGCCGGTCGGCACGGAATGAAATAGCCCTTGGCTTTATAGTGGAAAAGTGATTTAATTTTGGCCATGAATTACACAGGCAACAGGTTTATCGATAACAGTGGGTTTTCGCCTGCTGTTTCCGCTCGTGGTCTGCTTCTCCTGCCCTAAGGGGCATCTACTGTTATACCTCATAAAAAATCTTCGTGCAGCGCATAAACATGCGTTGAATTTCGTCCCCTGCAGGGGGAGAATGTCATATAAATTTGCTACGCAGTGCTGTTAATCATTTTTTAATGGCACCGAGGAAAGAAAAGAACATGAGCTCAAATGATAAGTTAGTTATTTTTGATACCACATTGCGCGACGGTGAGCAGAGCCCTGGCGCTTCGATGACCAAAGAGGAAAAAATTCGTATCGCCAAGGCGCTCGAAAAACTGCGTGTCGATGTGATTGAGGCTGGTTTCGCCATCTCTAGTCCAGGTGATTTTGAGGCTGTGCAAGCCATAGCCAATACCGTGACCGACAGTCGTATTTGCAGTCTGTCGCGAGCAATTAGCGCGGATATTGAGCGTGCAGCGGAGGCCCTTAAAGGAGCCAATGCTGGGCGTATTCATACCTTTATTGCCACCTCCCCCATTCATATGAAGCACAAGCTTCAGATGGAGCCTGATCAGGTACTGGAGCAGGCGGTTGGTGCGGTCAAAATAGCCCGCGACCTTATTGATGATGTCGAGTTCTCTCTGGAGGACGCCAGTCGCACTGAGTTTGACTTTATGTGCCGCATTACTGAGGCGGTTATCAATGCTGGTGCGCGAACTATTAATCTGCCGGATACGGTGGGCTACTCAGACCCCGGTGAGTATGGTTCGATGATTAAGCGACTTTTAAATAGCGTGCCCAATGCCGACAAAGCGATTTTTTCAGTGCATTGCCACAACGATCTGGGCTTGGCTGTTGCCAATAGCTTAAGCGCTGTGCAAGCGGGAGCGAGACAGGTTGAGTGCACCATTAATGGTTTGGGAGAGCGGGCGGGTAATGCCTCGCTGGAAGAACTGGTAATGGCCATTCGCACACGCAAAGACGTGTTCCCTGTCACTACTGATATAGATACTGTTCAAATTGTGCCTACGTCGCGCTTGGTATCCAGTATTACTGGATTTCCGGTGCAGCCCAACAAAGCAATTGTCGGTGCCAATGCTTTTGCCCATGAATCCGGTATTCATCAAGATGGTGTTTTAAAGTTTCGTGAAACCTATGAAATTATGAAAGCCGAGGATGTTGGCTGGGGTGCTAATAAACTGTCATTGGGTAAACTTTCAGGTCGTGCTGCATTTGCCTCAAGGCTTGAGGAGTTGGGCATTAGCTTTGATAGCAAAGAAGAGTTCAATCAGGCATTCGTACGTTTTAAAGAGCTTGCAGATAAAAAGCGGGAAATTTTCGATGAGGATTTGCAGGCACTGGTTTCGGATGTGCAGATGGGTACCGAGGGTGATGCATTAATAGTCACTGACCTTGAGGTCTTGTCCAAAAGTGGCCAGTCACCTAAAGCTAAAATTGGTATTCGCTATCAGGATAAAGAGCATTGTTCAGAAGCTAGTGGCGATGGCGCAGTTGATGCGATTTTTAACGCGATTGAAAAACTGGTCAACAGCGAAACAACATTGCAACTGTATTCGGTTAACGCGGTCACTGAGGGAACTGATTCTCAGGGTGAAGTCACAGTGCGACTGGAAAAAGATGGCCGCATTATCAACGGTCAGGGGGCAGACACAGATATTCTGTTAGCCAGCGCCAAGGCCTATGTTCATGCACTGACGTTAATGCGCAATCCCGGGCGATTGCACCCACAACTTGGCGGC